>DATICK010000119.1:0-16226 GCA_035456865.1 Sulfuricaulis sp. | reverse complement strand
ACCCAGTGCTTTGCGCACCGACGTCACCGATTCCACAGCATAACCCGCCTGCTGATAGAGCGGCTTGAAATCGGGATAACCACCGAGTTCGATGATCGACAATAACGTGCGCCTGACCGTTTGATTCACGATTTTCGCCTCATGGCACACCGCGTCGGTGTCGTGCTCCATGGATCGTCAGACCGAGGATGCCGAGGATACCCCCCAATTCCTTTTTCACTTCCGGTACTGAGTCGGTGGTCCCTATAACAAAGACCCCGCCGAAGCGGGGTCCCTACTGATCAGATTAATCTCAAAACGGGCTCAGCTTCGCTTGCGTCGTGACACGCCGAACAACCCGAGCAGCCCGGAACCGAACAACCATACGGCAGCCGGAACCGGAACAACGGCGGTAGGTACCACATCAAAATTACTGGTGAATGCCGCACTATCACCGCTCGTCAAAGAGAAGGTGATCAGGATGCCGATGTTCGAATCGATGGATTCAGGCGCCGCCTCGCGCGTGGGAAACCCGAAATCGGTACTTGCGGCAGTCGTCGAGAATGTCGTGAAACTGTTCGGTGAATCCCAAAGCGTGCGCGCAACATTTCCATCGATCGTGCCCCTGTAGATCGATAGCCCGGAGGTCGCCAGCGTGGCGCCACCACCATTGTTGTCGGTCAAGGAGAAACCGATCGAACCGCGCATCGCCCCGATTGGGATCGCGGGCGAAACACCGATTGTGGTTCCCAGGGTATAGGTTTGGGTTGAGCCGCTGGTATTCGTGATGGTGAAGTTGTTGGTTACGAACGGATCGCTGTCCATGCTCAGAGACCAGCCCGCTAGGTCGAGACCGTGCGTCACTTCCCATTGGTCGACGCTGACCCCATTGGTATTGGTCATGGTTTGCACGTTCGTCCAGTCCACCACAACGCCATCGGCAATCGTATAGTTGCCAGTCCAGCATGTTCCGTTGCAAACTTGGAGCGAGACAGGTGCTGCAGAAACAGTGGCGCTACCCAGCAACAGCGCGCCCATAGACGCGCCAGCCAACATCATCGAGTGCTTCATTTATTTCTCCTCCAGACCGCCGTGCGTAATATCGGTCGCACATCCTTATGGACGCATCGGGACTCTACGGTCCACTTGCGCTTACACCAACTATATAAGCACATTTTGTACCATATTCGCATGTGTATGATCTATAGTACTTTTTCATGGAGACCCGCATTGATCTGTCAAATAATTCGACAACCGATATTTCACTAACCATCCAGCTCGGTGTCAGGACGCAAAAAGCACAAGTGCACCAACGGTTTGTAAGGATCAAGGCCCGAAACACCTAGCGATGCATCGATATATCCCAGGACATCGCCTCTTGTCGCAAAAACGAGGCGCCAGAAGGGATTTTTCATCGCTACTCCAAACCACGATGTAAATTCTTCCGACATAGACATCCCGGCTTGATGGAAGGTGGTCACGCAGGGCCTGCTGCGGGCGGCGGCTCTGGTAAAAGTCTTATCGCTGTGTACGTCGTGTAGCACGGCGCGTCGGTGTTGCACTCCATGGATCGTCCGGCCAAGGATGCCGAGGATACCGTCCTTTCAATTCCTTTTTCACCTCCGGGTAAGTCCGCTCCCAGAATCCGCGCAGGTCCTGCGTGACCTGAATCGGCCGTTGCGCCGGCGAGAGCAGGTGCAGCGTCACCGGAACCTTGTCTCCGGCCACGCGCGGGGTGTCCGCCAATCCGAACATCTCCTGGAGTTTCACCTTGAGCACCGGCGACTCGCCCGGAATATATTCAAGCCGCACGCGCGATCCGCTCGGCACCTCAAGGTGCGTGGGCGCCTCTTCTTCGAGACGCCGGCCCTGTTCCCAACCGAGCCTATTCTTCAGAATCGCGGACAGATCGAGTCGCGCCAGATGATCGCGGCGCGTGATGCCGTCCAGATACGGCCCAAGCCAGTCATCCAGCGTCTCCCGCAACGTCGCATCTGAAACGTCCGGCCAGTTTTCCGCCGACAGCCAATGCCGCAACGATAATACCCGCGCCTGCCATTCGCGGGCTTCGCGCGTCCAGGGAAGCGCCTCGATTCCCAGACGGCGAACGCCGTCGAGCATCGCAATGCGCAACTGGTTCGCATCCGCATCAGTCAAGGGCCTGCTGTCCAGAACCAGCGCACCGAAGCGTTCCTCGCGGCGCGCGACGACCGCCTGCTGTTGTCCATCCCAGCGCACCACGTCCTCGGTCCGGAGATGTGTCGCAAGCCGTTTGCGCAATACATCGACATCGAGCGGTGCGGCAGAATAAATCAGGCCTTCGGTTTCCCCGGCATCGAGACTGGCCGCAACAATGCAGGGCTGGCGCAAACGAATTTCAGCCTCCGGCAAACGCGCGCCGCGGCCCGAGGCCAGGAGATAGCGCGTCTCGCCCGGTGCCCGCGCCAGCGCCACACGGTCGGGATACGCCAGCGCCAGCAACAGCCCCGCCGAGCTGACGTCGGTGGTATTTACCGGCTCGGACAAAGACTGCATCCGCCGAAACTGCTGCGCGGCCTGATTGACGCGCGCGCAGGCGCCGGCATCAGCATGATGCGACTGGGCGCCCTGACGGCCGTGCAGACGGAACGCCCACAATGCCTCGAGCCGCTGTGTGAAATCGGTTGAGCGGCGCGCTTCGCCTGAAAGAATGTCGCGCTCCGCAAGCAGCGCGGCGATATCGCACGCCAGCGCTTCCAGGCCGAGTTGTTTTGCCGAGAACAGCATATGCGACAGCCGCGGGTGCAGCGGTAGACGCGCCATGGCGCTTCCGGCTTTTGTAATCAGACCCGAGTTGTCCAAGGCGTCGAGCTCGGTAAGCAGTTCACGCGCCTGACTGAATGCCGCTTCGGGTGGCGGATCCAGCCAGGCGAGCGCGCGTGCCTCACGCACACCCCAAGCGGCCAGTTCCAGCGCCAACGACGCCAGATCCGCCGCGCGAATTTCCGGCTGCGACTGGGGCACCAGACCGCGCTGCGTGGTCTCGCTCCAGAGCCGGTAGCACACTCCTGGGGCGAGTCGCCCGGCGCGCCCGGCGCGCTGCTCGCTCGAAGCGCGCGAAATGCGCACCGTCGCCAGGCGTGTCAGTCCGGAACGTGGATCGAACTGTGGAACCCGCGCGAAACCGCTGTCGACCACGACACGCACGCCCTCGATGGTCAGACTGGTTTCGGCAATCGGCGTCGCCAGCACGATCTTGCGCCGGCCAGCGGACGGCCGGATCGCACGATCCTGTATTTCCCAGGGAAGATCGCCGTAGAGCTGAAACACATCCACGCTCGCGTTGACTTTTGCTTCCAGCAACTCCTGAGTGCGGCGGATTTCCCATGCACCCGGTAAAAATACCAGCACATCGCCCTCGTCCTTCTCGATCGTTGACAACACGGCATCGCATACCAGCGGCGGCAGAGGTCCGCTGGGGTCGCGCGGAAGATAACGAATATCTACTGGATAGCGGCGGCCTTCGCTGGTCACGATCGGCGCATCGCCCAAAAGTTTCGATATTGATTCGCCGTCGAGGGTAGCGGACATCACGAGAATCTTCATGTCCTCGCGCAGAGCCTTCTGACTGTCGAGGCAGAGCGCCAACGCCAGGTCGGCATGCAGGTGGCGTTCATGAAACTCGTCGAAAATGACCAACCCGACATTTTTCAATTCGGGATCGGTTTGCAGCCGGCGCGTCAGGATTCCTTCAGTGAGCACCTCGATGCGGGTTTTCGCCGTTACCTTGCTGTCGAAGCGGATGCGGTAACCGACCGTCTCTCCCGCCGTTTCGCCACGCAGCTCGGCCATGCGCGCACACGCCGCGCGCGCCGCCAGCCGCCGCGGTTCCAGCATCAGGATGGAACGTCCACCCAACCAGGCTTCGTCGAGCAACGCGAGGGGAACGTGGGTGGTCTTGCCTGCGCCGGGCGGTGCCTGCAGTACCACGGCATGGTTCATGGCGAGCGTCTGGCGCAACTGCGGCAGTATTCCGTCAATCGGCAGTTGTTCTTGGCTCATGGCAGCCGGCAAGGAATACGTTGCGCCGCGCGGTGACAGGCAAAACACATGACTGGAATCTATCACGGGCCATCCCTCCGTAAAACCCGCGGTACGGCGTGTTCTGGTATTGGTCCGTCAGTAGCGAAATTTAACGCGCGCCTCTATTCTCTGGTACACAGATGGAAATGATACGCACTTTGCCCACAGCCGGTGGCGCCATGCTCGGCTACCGCCTTTTTCGCGGTGCGGCGGCACCACGACGGCTGATTGTGCTGTTGCACGGCGTGGCGAGTAACATGAGCCGGTGGTCCGAATTCGTCGAACACACCTCGCTGAAGCAGACCTGGGATTTGCTGCGTCCCGACCTGCGCGGTCACGGAGAATCCTTCATGCGTGGCAGGCTCAGCCTGGAGATCTGGTGCCGGGATCTGCGGGATATTCTCGATGCGGAGGGCTACGAGCAGGCACTGCTGATTGGGCACAGCCTCGGGGCACAGGTCGCCGTGCAGTTCGCGGCGCGTTATCCAGCCCGCGTGCGCGGGTTGGTGCTCATTGACCCGATCTTTCATCAGGCGCTGCGCGGCGGGATGCAAGTCCTGAGCCGCTTGCGCCCTGCGGTCAGTCTGCTTGCGGTTCTGCTCCGCTTGCTGAACAGGCTGGGATTGCGCCGGCGACACATTCCGATCCGCGACCTGCGAAAACTCGATGAGAAAACGCGCCAGGACTTGTTAGCGGCGGGAAAACAAACAGAGATGATCGAGCTGTATTCCTCTCCGTGGGAAGATTTGAAGTTTTTCCCCACGGCGAGTTTTCTGCAGGAGGTGATCGAGATCAGCCGTCCGCTGCCAGCGCTGACGCAGATCCGGGCGCCGATCCTGGCCCTGCTCTCCTCCGGCATTACCTACACGGACCCGGACATCACGCAAAAAATGCTCGCTGGCAATGCGCAGGTGCAGACCGTCACGGTTGATGCCTATCACTGGCCGCTGACGGAGAAGCCGCAGCAGGTTCGGGAGGCTATCGAGAAGTGGTGCGAACGGTTTGAATCGTGAGGCGTAACGAAACCTCATAAGTCCGTTCGTGCTTCGACAAGCTCAGCACGAACGGATCATGTCTCACTACAAACTCATCGCGACTTACGGCCGGATCGCGATGAACAATTTACGCCCTTGGCGATTGATCAGGAGCAAGGTGCTGTCTTTCTTCGAAAGCTTACCGGACAGGCGTTTGAAATCTCCGACGTTGCGTACCGGCTGGCGGTTGATCTGCATAATGACATCTCCCTCTTGTAGCCCCGCCTCTTCGGCGGCGCTACCCTGCTCCACGCCGGCAATCACCACGCCCGCTGTACCGGGAGGCAATCCTAGCTGGTGCGCGATGTCGGGAGTCAGGTTGCGTACCTCGATTCCCGCCAGCGCCGTATCCTTTCCATCGCCCTGGGTAGTCTCGCCTTCCGCCTGCGCAACATCCTTCGGCTGCTCGGAAATTTTCACATCCACGGTTACCGGCTTCTTGTCGCGCAGCACTTCTACTTTCACGCTCTTGCCGACCAAGGTCTGCGCCACGGTATTGCGCAACGTGCTCGGGCTATCAACAGCCTTGCCATTGAACGCGGTAATGATATCGCCGCTCTGGATACCGGCGGCCGCGGCCGGGCTGTCCGGGATGACTTCGCTCACCAGCGCACCGCGCGATTCCTTCATGCCGAACTGCTTTGCCAAGTCCGGCGTGACCTCCTGAATTGATACGCCGAGCCAGCCGCGCACCACCTTGCCGGTCTTGATCAGGCTATCCATGACGGAGCGCGTCATGTTGCTCGGCACGGCAAAGCCGATACCCATGTATCCGCCGGAGCGCGAAAAGATGGCGGTGTTGATGCCTACCAGCTGACCGCGCGAGTTCACCAGCGCTCCGCCTGAGTTGCCGGGGTTGATCGCAGCATCCGTCTGAATGAAATCCTCGTAATCGGCAATACCGACATTAGCGCGCCCCACGGCGCTGACGATGCCCTGCGTCACCGTCTGGTTGAGCCCGAAGGGATTGCCGATGGCCAGCACGTATTCGCCGACGTCCAGCTTGTCCGAGTCGCCCCACGGAATGACCGGGAGATCCTTGGCGTTGATCTTGACGATGGCGATATCGGATTTGGGATCGGTGCCTACTACCTTGCCGGAGAACTCGCGTTTGTCGTTGAGCAACACCTTGATCTCGTCGGCCTTGGCCACAACGTGATTGTTGGTGATGATGTAGCCGGAGGAATCCACGATCACTCCGGAACCAAGGCTGCTCTCGCGCCGCTCGCGCGGCATCTGGAAGCGGTGGAAAAATTCATCGCCGAAGAACTGGCGGAAAAACGGGTCGTCCTGAAATTGCGAGGGCACGTCGCCACCCTGCGAGCGCACCGTGCGCCGGGTGGAAATGTTCACCACCGCGGGCATGACCGCCTTGACGACCGGGACGAAATTAGGCGGTGTCGGTCCGGATATTGCCGGTGCCAAGGTTGCCGCTGCTTCCGTGGGGCTGCTGGCGGCGCTGGGAAGCCAGCCGAGGCGCGAACTGAACACGATTCCGGCCACCACGCCGGTGACGAGAAATACGCCGGCAATGATGCCGACCTTGAACGAGCGACGATCCAAAGACATATAAATCCTCCCGGGTTACGGGCTATTTTATCTATGACACATGGATGGAGGAAACACGAAAAAGTTCACCCGCCTGGGCGTCAGGCGACCCCGGCTTTCTTTCCTGCCGTCCGTTTCTTGCGGAAAACCAGCTCGTCCCCGGCCACGTCAACCTCGATAACATCCTTCGGTCCGAACTTCCCTGCCAGGATTTCCTGCGCCAGGGGGTTTTCCACATGCTGTTGAACGGCGCGCTTGAGCGGCCGTGCGCCGAATACCGGATCGAAACCGGCCTCGGACAGCTTGTCCAGTGCCCGCGGGGTAAGCTCGATATCCATCTCGCGTGCGCGCAGCCGGGCACGCAGGTACTGCACCTGGAATTCGGCGATACGATGCAATTGTTCGCGGCCGAGCGGATGGAACACCACGATATCGTCAATGCGGTTGATGAACTCCGGCCGGAAATGACCGCTGACGATGCTCATGACCGCCTGTTTCATCTTGTCGTAGTTCTCCTCCCCCGCCAGCTCCTGGATCACGTTCGAGCCCAGGTTCGAGGTCATGACGATGACGGTATTGCGGAAATCCACCGTGCGCCCCTGACCGTCGGTGAGGCGGCCGTCATCCAGTACCTGCAGCAGGACGTTGAATACATCCGGGTGCGCCTTTTCGACCTCGTCGAGCAGGATCACGGAATAGGGTTTGCGGCGCACGGCTTCGGTGAGATAACCGCCTTCTTCGTAACCGACGTAGCCGGGCGGCGCGCCAATGAGCCGGGCCACGGAATGTTTTTCCATGAACTCGGACATGTCGATGCGCACCATGGCATCGTCGCTGTCGAACAGGAAATAGGCCAATGCGCGGGTCAGTTCGGTCTTGCCCACGCCGGTGGGTCCGAGGAACAGGAACGAGCCGTAGGGACGGCGCGGATCGGAAAGACCCGCGCGCGAGCGGCGAATTGCGTTCGAGACCACGCGAATCGCCTCGTCCTGTCCGACCACGCGCTGGTGCAGCGCTTCTTCCATGCGCAGCAATTTGTCGCGCTCGCCTTCCATCATTCGGGATATTGGAATGCCGGTCCAGCGCGACACTACTTCGGCCACTTCGTTCTCGGTCACGGCATTGCGCAGAAGTTTGCGCTCCGTACCTTCGGCGGCCTGTGCGGCATTCATCTGCTTTTCCAGTTCGGGGATGCGGCCGTATTGCAGCTCGGACATGCGCGCCAGATCGCCCGCGCGGCGCGCGGTCTCGAATTCCACGCGCGCGCGATCGAGCGCCTCTTTGATGTGCTGAGCGCCGTGCACCGCCGCCTTTTCGGACTTCCAGACTTCCTCCAGGTCCGAATATTCCTTTTCCAGTTTTTTGATTTCGCCTTCGAGCATGACCAAACGTTGCTTCGAAGCCTCGTCAGTCTCTTTCTTGAGCGCTTCGCGCTCGATCTTGAACTGAATCAGTTTCCGGTCGAGACGATCCATGGATTCGGGCTTGGAGTCGATTTCCATGCGAATGCGCGACGCCGCCTCATCCACCAGGTCGATCGCCTTGTCAGGTAACTGGCGATCGCTGATGTAGCGATGCGACAGTGTGGCCGCAGCGACGATCGCCGGGTCGGTAATGTCCACGCCATGATGGACTTCATATTTCTCTTTCAGGCCGCGCAGGATGGCAATGGTGTCCTCGACCGTCGGCTCGTTGACCAGCACCTTCTGGAACCGGCGTTCGAGAGCGGCATCCTTTTCGATGTATTTGCGATATTCGTCCAGGGTGGTGGCGCCAACGCAGTGCAGATCGCCGCGCGCCAGCGCCGGTTTAAGCATGTTGCCGGCGTCCATAGCGCCCTCGGCCTTGCCGGCACCGACCATGGTGTGTAACTCGTCGATGAACAGGATGATGCGGCCTTCCTGTTTGGACAGATCCTTGAGGACGGCTTTCAACCGCTCCTCGAACTCGCCGCGGAATTTGGCGCCGGCGATGAGCGCGCCCATGTCGAGCGACAACAGGCGTTTTCCCTTCAATCCTTCCGGCACTTCGCCATTGACGATGCGCTGCGCGAGTCCTTCCGCGATGGCGGTCTTGCCCACGCCGGGTTCGCCGATCAACACCGGATTGTTCTTGGTACGCCGCTGCAGGATCTGGATCACTCGTCGAATTTCGTCATCGCGCCCGATGACCGGATCGAGCTTGCCCTGCTCGGCGCGCTCGGTCAGGTCGATGGTATATTTCTCCAACGCCTGACGGCCTTCCTCGGCGCTCGGATCTTCCACCTTCTGTCCGCCGCGCATGGCGTCGATGGCTTTCTCGATGCCATTTTTGGAAACTCCCGCTTCCTTGAGCAGGCGTCCGAACTCGCCCTTGTCCTCCAGGGCGGCGAGCAGAAACAGTTCGCTCGAAATATATTGATCGCCGCGCTTCTGCGCATACTTGTCCGTGAGATTGAGCAGCGTCGACAGATTGTTGGAGACATGCACCTCGCCGCCGGCGCCTTCCACCGTCGGCAAGCGGTCGAGCGCCTGCGAGAGCTTGGTGCGCAGGGCATTGACGTTCACGTCGGACTTGGCGAGCAGGCTGCGGGTCGTGCCGCCTTCCTGGTCGAGCAGCGCCGTCATCAGGTGCGCCGGTTCGATGAACTGGTGGTCGCGCCCGAGCGCCAGGCTTTGCGCGTCGGCGAGCGCCTGCTGAAACTTGGTAGTCATTTTGTCCATGCGCATGGAGCTATCGTCCTCAATTCTTCAGATTGGTGCTAGATAACTGGGGGAATGGCCTCCTGTTTTCAAGGGTCAATGCGCGGATTTCCAGTCAATCCGGCGTCTGTCGGCGATGCGAATGGCGTGAGCGGTGCGGATTTTCGTGGCCAGCGTGAGCCTGCGGCGCGGCGAGGATGTCCCATAGCTTCTCAAGGCAATCCTCCACCGGCTGATCCTCGCAGCGCAGCGGCGCAAATCCCTGGACGCGCGCGCGGCTCGGCACGAAAACCGCCGCGACGGTCATGCCCTGCGCGCGGACGCCCTCAACACGCACCGGCAGTATCGGCGCTCCGGTCATGCGCGCCAGCAACACAATGCCACGCTTGAGTGGCGTCGGCGGGTGATGATCGAGATGAATGCGTCCATGCGGAAACAGCGCCACCGCCTCGCCCCGCTCCAGCGCCTCGCGCGCCGCGTACAGTGCGGCGCGTGGATTGCGCGTGCGTTCCACCGGGATGCAGCCGACCGCGCGCAACAACCACGTGAGCCACCAGCGGTCATACTCCTCGCGCGCGATGAGAAAACGCAACGGCCGCGGACTGGCGGCGAGGAGCAGCAGCGGGTCGAGACCGGAGACGTGGTTGCTGGCCACCAGCACCCCGCCGGTCGCGGGAAGGTTCAGTGCGTCGTGATTAAGCCGGTGAAACCGGCGGCAGAGAATCCGGTTGAGTCCGTCCAGACGATTCAGCCAGCGGCGGCCCCAGTCGGCGCCATTCGCGGCCTCGCAGGCGCGCATCAATTTGCGCCACAATAATACGAACAGGAAAAATCCGATTATCAGCAATGAGATGGTGAACGTGGACATGGATGGACGCGACGCTGCTTAATATTCAATCCGGGTTGACCGCGGCGGCACGCCCACGGCGTTCATTGACCGTCATCAGCATCAACAACCCGGCGATAAAAAAGGTGCAGGTGGACAACAACGCCAGGCGATGATTGCCGTGCGAGAGATAAGTGACCAGACCATAAACCAGTGGTCCGATCACGGCCGCGAGCTTTCCGGCCAGCCCCCACAGGCCGAAGAATTCGGCCGCGCGTTCGGGCGGCGAAAATTGCCCCACCAGGGCACGTCCGGCCGACTGACTGGAGCCGAGCGAAACGCCGACCAGATTCGCCACCACCCAGAAAGCCGCGCGGGTCTCGGTGAAATAGGCGATCACCAGCGCCGCGATCCACACCATCAGCGTAATGGCCAGGGTGCGCACGGAACCCAGCCGGTCCTGCGCCAGCCCAAAACCGAACGCGCCGATCGCGGCAGTCACATTGACCACCAGGATCAGCATGATGTTTTCCTGCATGCTGAAACCCATGACCTCCTGCGCGTAAATCGCGGCGAGCACGACCACGGTATTGATGCCGCAGTAGTACACCGAGAGCGTGACGAGAAAGCGGAATAGGTCGCGATAGTGGCGCGCATGCGAAAGCGTATGCCGCACGCGCGCGAAACCGATGCGGATGTAATTCTCGCCCGGTGCCAGCGCCTGCGGCACGGCGCGTTCGCGCAACCAGATAAAAGTCGGAAGCGCCGCGAGGGCGAACATGAACGCGGTGATCCACATGGTGACCGGCACGTACTGCACCGCGGCTTCGCCGCGCGACTGCGCCCACTGAATGTACGCCAGACACATGCCCAGCACGAGCAAACCACCGAGATAACCGAGCGACCAGCCGTAGCCCGAGATACGCCCCATGTCATTCTGGTCGGCGATCTCGGGAAGAAACGCGGCGATGAAATTCTCGCCGCTGGCGAACATGAGGCTCGAGAGAATCACCAGCGTCATGCCCAGCACCACGTCGCCGCGGCTGACAAAACTAAGAGCCGCGGTGAACACCACGCAACCGACGGTGGTCAGCGCGAGAAAACGCTTTTTGTGCGCGCCGTGATCGGCAATGGCGCCCAGCACCGGCGCGCTCGCCAGCACTAGGATATTGGTGATCGCCATGGCCACGGTCCAGAGCAGCGTCGCCGCGCCGCTCTTGTCCGCGCCGTCACCCGCGACGACGCCGACGAAATAGGCGTTGAATACCGCGGTGAGCACCACCGTGGTGTAACCGGAGTTGGCGAAATCGTACATCGCCCAGGCAAGCACTTCGCGCCGGGGCGCCGGGAGACTGACGGGGGAAGACAGCGTTTGCATCCTCGGCTTCGTGTTAGCGCCATCCCAGGCGCACTGCTCAGGTCGGGAATCGGTCACTGACTTTACTATAACCGGAAGCCGGCATGCCCGGGAGACGAAGCCAGCTTGCCGCCACAATCTGGCACCTGCGCCTCAGGGACGGTTGCCGACCGTCGCGTCAACCATTGAAGGATGCACATGCAGCGTGCGCGTCGGATAGGCAAATTCGATGCCTTCCTCCTGGAAACGACGGAATATAGCGAGGTTGATGGCCTGCTGTATATCCATGTAAATGTTGTAGTCAGGATCGAGCACAAAGTAGACAACCTCGAATACCAGCGCCGAATCGCCGTATTCCTTGAAATGCGCGCGATCGAGGCGGGTCTTGGACTGCTGTTCGACGATCGAACGCACCAGCGCCGGGATGCGTTCGAGTTTCGCGTGCGTCGTCTGGTATACCACGCCGATGGTGAATATCACGCGGCGCTCGAACATGCGCTTGTAGTTCCGAATACGGCTCTTGAGCAGATCGGCATTCGAGAACACGATCTGCTCGCCCGAAAGACTGCGCAGCCGCGTGGTCTTGAGGCCGATATAGTCGACCGTTCCGATAACGTCGTCCACGATGATGAAATCGCCGATGACGAACGGCTTGTCGAGCGCGATCGAGAGCGAGGCGAAGATGTCTCCCAGGATATTTTGCACGGCGAGCGCCACGGCGATGCCGCCGATCCCGAGACTCGCGACCAGGGTGGTGATGTTGAAACCCAGGTTATCGAGGATCATCAGGACGACAACCGCCCACACCGCAACGCGCGCGATAAAGCCAAGAACTGAAACCGTGGTCGCCCCGGCGGCATCGGTCTGTTTTTTTTCTTGCAGATAACCGGCGAGCCAGGCGGCGATACCGCGGTTCATCCATAGCGCCGCCTGCACGAGCAGAGCGATGATCGTTATACTCGTGACGAGACGGTCTGCTTTTGGCGGCAGATCAAGAAACTGCGCACCAGCATAGAACGCAACGACCACGAGAAACAAGCCGCGTGTGCCGGCCGTGGCTGTGACCAGCATGTCATCCAGCGGCGTCACGGTGGCACGAGCGTACTTCGCCAGGCGCTGTACAATCAGTCGGCGCGCTATCAGAAGCACCAACGCCGAAACAACAACGATGCCGCCGGCTAACAGCCAGTCGGTCAGCGGGTTGCCGTACACCGAGCGCTCAAGCCAGTTCATGGCTTGCCTCCAGCCTCCTGGTGCCAGCGCGCGAGAAAATCGATCAGCTCTTCCGGCGGCTGTATCCAGAGCGATGCGGCGGTCGGCCGGAATTGCGGCCGCACCAGTATCGCCGCGCCCGTATCCGGCATCGCCTCGAAGGCCGGCTCGTCTGTGAGATCGTCCCCTAGATAGGCAAAAACCGTTCCGGGGCCGGCTTCCGCGACCAGGGTCCTTACCACGTCGCCCTTGTTGTGGCCGGCGACGCGCAGTTCAATGCCGCCATCGAAGTCGTGCCAGGCAAGGCCGTTGACATAGCCAAGCTCCGTCCATTTCTCGAAGACTTTGTCACGGATTCTGGCATTGCGGTTATTTTCCAAACCGCGCCAATGAAACGCGAGCGCGGCTGGCTTGCGTTCACAGCGTCCGCCCAACGCCTCGATCTCCGCTATCCACTCGTCCGCGGTCACCAGTACCTCAAGCGCGGACGGGCTGATGCGTCCGACATTGTATTCGCCATGTGGCTGCAATCGCTCCCAGCCGTGAGAACCCCAGATTTCCGGGGCACGTTTCAGGCCGAGCAGCGGAACCAGATCCTTGGTCCAGCGGCCGCTCACCATCACCACGCGCGTGTGTCCAGCCTCCTGGATTTCGTCAAGCAGTGGAATCACGCCGAGGTAAGGCACGGCCTCGGCCGGATTGACATGGAACGGAGCGAGAGTGCCGTCGTAATCGAGCATCAGCGTGCGCGCAGCGGCCGTACGCACGCGCGCGAAAAAAACTTCAAGGTCGAACTCCGGATCTGGCGTCTGCATGGTCTCAGTCGTCATAATGCTTCATTCGGGCCGGTCTTCACCGCGTCGCACGTGCACGATCGGCTGCGTGTTCGCCTTCCAGGCGCCCCGTCAGCCGTTCTTGTTCGCGTACCCGCGTGGCGTCGGCGAGCATCCGGCCGGCCCACCGGTATACATTGAACTCCGCAACGAATCGGCGCATGGCACGCATGCGCTCGTGCTGCTCTGGCAAAGGCATCGTCAGCGCCGTGGCCAGCGCCGCGCTGGCCTGGTCGAGGTCGTACGGGTTCACGACCAGCGCCTCGGTCAACTCGCGCGCCGCTCCGGTAAACTGGCTCAGGACCAGCACGCCGCGTTCGTCATCCCTGGCCGCGACAAATTCCTTGGCGACCAGGTTCATGCCGTCGTGCAGGCTGCTGACGTAGCAGACATCCGCCGCACGGTAGTAACGAAAGACGGTCGGCGGTTCGTGATGGGCACGGTGCAGAATGATCGGGTGATACCCATCCTCGCGGAATTTTTCATTGATGCGTTCGGCCACCTTCATCAGGTTTTCATTGAGGTCGCGATAGCGATCGATTTCAACACGGCTCGGCGCCGCCAGTTGCACGAAGGTAAAGCGCCCGCGGTATTCAGGATGCAGGTCGAGCAGCCGTTCGACCGCGAGGAAACGCTCCTCGACCCCCTTGGTGTAGTCGAGACGATCCACTCCGACGCCTAGCAGCGCGTCCGGCGCAAGACCGAGCTCGGCGCGCACGCCGGCGCGGCAATCATCTGCCGAGGGAAGGTCTTTCAGCCAGTGCACCGGCCATTCGAGCGAAATCGGATATGGTCGCACCAGCGTGCGACGGCCTTGTTGGACGATGGCGTTGTGTTCGCGATCGATCCGCGATTCGAGGTAACGGTCCACCGAGTCGATGAAATTGTTGCAATGGGACTGCGTGTGAAAGCCGATGATGCTGCTGCCGAGCATGCCTTCCAGAATCTCGTCGCGCCAGGGGCAGATGCCGAAGTGTTCCGAATTCGGCCAGGGAATGTGCCAGAACGTGATGACCGTGGCGCGTGGAATCCGCTCGCGAATGAGCCGTGGCACGAGCGCGAAGTGGTAGTCCTGGACGAGAACGATCGGATCTTCCGAGTCCACCTCTTCGCAGACGGCATCGGCAAACCGTTGATTGACCTTCTGATAATACTCCCAGTCCTCGCTGCGGAATATTGGGCGGGCGTGCGCGAGATGGCAGAGCGGCCACAGTCCCTCATTGGCGAATCCATAATAGTAGCCGCGCTCCTCCTCTTTCGTGAGCCAGATGCGGCGCAAGACATAGGACTCGTCGCCGGGCGGCACGCGAATGTGGCCGTGCTTGTCGACGGTTTCCCGGTCGGCCGGACCGCTGCCGTGCGCGATCCATACGCCCGAACACGCACGCATGACCGGTTCGAGCGCCGTCACCAGACCGCTGGCCGGATGCTGCACCACAATGGCGCCGTCGGCGCTGTGCGCATGGATATACGGCTCGCGGTTGGCGACGATGACGATGCGCTCGCCCTGGAGATAGCGCTTGAGCGTGTGCCGCAAGCGCTCGGGCGTCCAGGAGCCCCCCTCGTGTTCCAGAATGCGGTCATAAAGCTCGCGGACATCGCGCAAAATCGGATTGAACTCGGGCCGCTCATTGACCTCCCCCCGCAACATGCCCCGTAGCTCGCTGCTCCAGCCGCGCCAGGACAGGCGCGCGGCAATCAGCGTGATTGCCGCGGCAATCAGGGCGAGAACACCGAACACGAGCAGCAGAAAATAGCGGGTTTCGGTCTCGCGCCGTTCCATGAAACTGAGATCATGCACGAGCACGACAAAACCGAGCGCGTGCTCGTTTTCCTGCAGGGGAATGGCACTCACGTAGATGCTGCCGCCGGGCAGGGACGAAATGCTGTGCCAGGCGGACCATGCCGACCCCGGAGAATCCGGTGCGGCGCGCACATGGTTCGCGATCGTCCGGCACGAGAATTCACGGGGGAAATTGGAGGTGGACGCGAGCGTGGAGAGATCCGCACCGCAAGCCGCGGCGGCCATGATACGTTCGTCTCGGGTAAGCTCGATCAGCAGGTTCCTCAGTTCCTTGCTCTCGGCCACGCGCCAATGAGAAAGCAGCGCTTGCCGGGCGCCATTGACGACGGCTTCAGCCCGCAGGCGCACGTCCCGCTCGAACCAGTCGCGGGTTGTTCGCTGCACCAGTCCCGAGGCGATCCACGTCAGCAACGCGAGACCCGCCACCAAGGCAAGCGCGAAACGGATACTGCGCTTTATTTTCATGGCGTCCCTAGGGTATGCGCGTCACATTTCAATCGCAAGCTTGAATTTGTTACTCTCCGTGATATGCGGCTCGAAAATCTTGGTCTGATCGGGAACTGTCAGTTTTCAGCGCTCGTCTCGCGCACCGGCGAGGTGGTGTGGTGCTGCCTGCCGCGTTTCGATTCCGAACCGGTGTTCTCGACGTTGTTGGATGAACAGAATGGCGGACGATTCACCGTCGGCGCGCCCGATGGGACGGAAGGCACGCAGCGTTATCTCGACAACATCAACGTGCTCGAAACGACGTTCCGCACCCCGAGCGGGTCGTTTCGTGTAATCGATTTCGCGCCACGGCTGGTTCAGTACGAACGCGTCACGCGTCCCACGCAACTGTACCGCATCGTCGAACCGATCGAAGGCACGCCGCAAGTGCGCGTGGTTTGCGA
>DATICK010000118.1:0-17463 GCA_035456865.1 Sulfuricaulis sp. | reverse complement strand
GATATCCAGCACCCTGGGCCCTTGCAGGTATGGCAGCACAGTCAGGCTGTCGAGCAGATGCCGTGGCACCATTTGCTCCGGGTCGCGTACCGCCGTGAGATTGTAGGACTGGTTCCACTTCTCCAGGAGTTCCAGGAATTTCAGCAGGTTTTTTCGCACCGGCGCGGTGAGATCGAGCCCCAGCTCGCGTAGACCCTGCTGCAATAGTTTTTCGAGCTTCATGAGGCTCCCGTTCTTGTTTTCAGCAATGTTTTTTCAGCTCTGGTCACGCAATTTAAGCCTTTCATCCCCTTTGCGCTATCCATGCCCCGGACGCTGGACTAAGCTCGCAGAAACAGTTTCGCATTGAAAACAACCATGATATCGAAGTTTCCGGCACTCTTTTTCAGTGTCCTGTGGATTTCTTTCGCCACCGCCGCCGAGAATATCCGGCCGGAATCCACGGCCAGCCCCACCGCCGCGGAAGCCGCCCCGGCCACGGCGCGAGCGCCGGTGCTGATTGCCGGCAGCGTCGCGCGCGCCCTGTTCACCCGCCAGGTAAAAGATCTCGAGCCGGTGGATACCGTTTCGGTCCTCACTAACGACAGTACCCGCATTATCTATTTCACGGAAATCCACGGCATGGCCGGGCAAACCGTCACGCATCGGTGGGAATTCAACGGCAAGATCGTGCTCGAAAAAAAACATGAGGTGGAATCATCGCGCTGGCGGGCCTATACGAGCAAAAAGCTCGATCCCGCCTGGCTCGGCGAATGGAAAGCTTCCGTGGTGGATGCCGCCGGCGGTACGCTCAGCGTGAACACCTTCACGTATATGAAGAAAACCGAAACAGGCGCCGCGCCTGTTTCAACGGCGCCGAACTAACTGCTCGGGGTAATCGATACGTGTTGCCCCCTCTGGGTTCGCTGGTGACTTGCACCACGGTCTTCAACATATATTTAGCCACTGGAAACGGGTGCGGAGGAATTTGCGCCGTGCGCTCGGGCACTCTGGCGGCTAGGCGCGCCGGCGACGCAGGTGCACGAGCAGTAACGATATAGCCGCGGGTGTGACGCCCGAGAGGCGCCCGGCCTGACCCAGGGTGGCGGGCCGGTGAGACACCAGCTTCTGGCGCGCTTCGACCGAGAGCCCGCGCACGCGGTGATAGTCGAAATCCTGCGGCAACACCGTCTCTTCGTGGTGCCGGTGCAACGCGATTTCCTCCTGCTGACGTTCGATATAGCCGGCGTATTTGGCCTGAATTTCGATTTGATAAGCCGTCTCGGCATCGACCGCCGCCGCGCCGGCGCCGGGCAGAGACATGAGCGCCGCGTAGGAAATTTCCGACCGGCGCAGCAGTTCCATCAGGCTGGCGGCACGGGCGAGCGGCTGGCCGATGACGCGGATCGCGTCTTCCTCGGGCAGCGACTCCGGATGCACCCAGGTTTTCTTCAGCCGCTCCTGTTCGAGGGTTATCGTTTCAGACTTCTCGCTGAAACGGGCCCAGCGTGCCTCGTCCACGAGTCCGAGGCTCCGTCCGATTCCGGTCAATCTCAAGTCGGCATTGTCCTCGCGCAGCGAGAGCCGGTATTCGGCGCGCGAGGTGAACATGCGGTAGGGCTCGGTGACGCCGCGGGTGATGAGATCGTCGATCATCACGCCGAGATAGGCCTGGTCACGCCGCGGCCACCACGATTCTTTTTCCTGCGCCTGGCGCGCGGCGTTGATGCCGGCGATCAGTCCCTGCGCCGCGGCTTCTTCGTAACCAGTGGTGCCATTGATCTGGCCGGCGAAGAACAGCCCCGGCAACGCCTTGGTTTCGAGCGTCGGCTGCAGATCGCGCGGATCGAAATAATCGTACTCGATGGCGTAGCCCGGACGCGTGATGACGGCGTTTTCAAATCCCTTGATCGAGCGCACCAGATCCCATTGCACGTCGAAGGGCAGGCTGGTGGAGATGCCGTTAGGATAAACCTCGTGCGTGTTCAGTCCCTCGGGTTCGACGAAAATCTGGTGCCGGTCTTTGTCGGCGAAGCGCATGACCTTGTCCTCGACCGAGGGACAGTAACGCGGGCCCACGCCTTCGATCACCCCGGTGTACATCGGCGAGCGGTCGAGCCCGGCGCGGATGATT
Organism: Sulfuricaulis sp.; assembly: GCA_035456865.1. Classification (GTDB taxonomy): domain Bacteria; phylum Pseudomonadota; class Gammaproteobacteria; order Acidiferrobacterales; family Sulfurifustaceae; genus Sulfuricaulis. The sequence goes on along the minus strand of DATICK010000118.1, from coordinate 15,350 downwards.
TCATGCGTGCGCTCGTTCGTGTAGGTGATGTGGCACGCCACTTGGCGCGGATGCTCGGCACGCGAACCCATGAACGAAAACACCGGCGTCGGCTCATCGCCCGGCTGTGCCGCCAGCGTCGAGTAATCGATGGTGCGTCCGTCGAGGCGCGGCGGTGTGCCGGTCTTGAGGCGCCCGACGCGGAACGGGAGTTCACGCAGGCGCGCGGCCAGCGCATTCGATGGCGGATCGCCGGCGCGTCCGCCCTGGTAGTTCGAAAGGCCGATATGAATCCGGCCGCCCAGAAAAGTGCCGGTGGTGAGCACCACGGTGCGTGCGCGGAATTCAATGCCCATCGCCGTCACCACGCCGGCGATGCGATCGGCTTCGACGATCAGATCATCGACGTTTTGCTGAAAAATCGTGAGGCCATTCTGGTTTTCCAGCAGCGCGCGCACTGCGGCCTTGTAGAGCACGCGGTCGGCCTGGGCGCGCGTGGCGCGCACCGCCGGGCCCTTGCGCGCGTTGAGAGTGCGGAACTGGATTCCGGCGCGATCGGTGGCCCGCGCCATGATCCCGCCCAGGGCGTCGATTTCCTTCACCAGATGTCCCTTGCCGATGCCGCCGATCGCCGGGTTGCAGGACATCTGGCCGATGGTCTCAATGTTCTGCGTCAGCAGCAGGGTTTTCGCGCCCAAGCGCGCGGACGCCGCGGCGGCTTCGGTGCCGGCATGACCGCCGCCGATAACAATCACATCGTAAAATTCAGGATGCAACATCTAACTCTCTGGACGGATGGGGTAAATTGCAGGTAAAGGATCATAAGCCACACGCCAACGAATTTCACCTTCCGGCGGTTTCGGCTATAACTTTGAGAGTATCCTTCGGTCATACCCGAAAACCCCGATATCACCATATGTCCCTCGCCCCGGAAAGACAGAACCAGCCCGCGCATATCCTGGATACGGTCATCCACCGTATCGGCCAGATCGTACTCGGCAAGGAGCGCCAGGCGCGTCTATCGCTTGCCTGCCTGCTGGCGCGCGGACACCTGCTGATCGAGGATCTCCCTGGGGTGGGCAAAACCACCCTGGCCCATGTGCTGGCCAAGGTGCTGGGCCTGCAGTTCACGCGCATCCAGTTCACGGCCGACCTGCTCCCGGCCGACATACTCGGCGTATCCATCTATCAGCCCGAGGGCAAGAATTTCGTTTTCCATCCGGGACCGTTGTTTGCCCAGCTCGTGCTCGCGGACGAAATCAACCGCGCCACACCCAAGACCCAGAGCGCACTGCTCGAGGCCATGGAAGAGCATCAGGTCACCGCCGATGGTTTGACGCACAAACTGCCAGAGCCGTTCTTTGTCATCGCCACGCAAAATCCGCATCACCTGATCGGCACCTTCCCGTTGCCCGAATCGCAGCTCGATCGTTTCCTCATGCGCATCGAGATGGGCTACCCGGATCGGGCGGCGGAACGCGCCTTGCTCAAGGGCCGCGACCGGCGCGAGCTGGTCGAATCGCTTGAGCCCGTCATCAGCGCCGACCAGCTCGCGAGCCTGCAACAACTGGCTACGCGCGTGCACGTCGCCGAACCGTTGCTCGATTACGTACAAAACCTGCTCGATGCCACGCGCGTCGCCGGCGAGTTCGCCGAAGGACTCTCACCGCGAGCAGGCCTGTCGCTGCTGGCCGCAGCTCGTGCTTGGGCCATGCTCCATGGCCGCGACATGGTATTGCCGGAAGACGTCCAAGAAATTGCACCGAGCGTGATTGGCCCTCGCTTGCGTCCCGCAGGCGGCGGCCGCGCCGTTTCCGTCGCACGTCTGCTCGAGTCCGTGCCCATTCCCTGATGTCCGCCACGCACGCGCCCAGCGATGTCATCCTGGGTCGCCGACAGCTGTTCATGCTGCCGACCCGCTTCGGGTTGCTGTTTACCCTGCTGCTCGTGGTGCAATTGCTGACTGCGATCAATTACGGCAACGGCCTGGCTTATGCGCTGACTTTCCTGCTCGGGTCACTCGCCGTGGTGTCGATGCTTTACACGCATCGCAACCTTTTACGGCTGCGCCTTGCCGCCGGAATCTGTGCGCCGGTATTCGCCGGCGAAACCGCCGTGTTCCGGATTCACGTAACGAACGACAGCGACACACCGCGCTTCAGTGTAATGGTGATGTGCGAGAAAAATAAAATTGCCGGCGTGGACATTTCCGCGCGTGGTTCCGCCGATGTCGAACTGCCAGTACCCGCCACCCAACGTGGCCGTCTCGCGATACCGCCGGTGACGGTAACCACGCGCTTCCCGCTGGGCCTGCTCTATTCCTGGTCGCGCCGTGTCGCGCTGGAGCAATCCTGTCTGGTTTATCCGCGCCCGGCGGACTCCATGCCACGTCGGACCCGTGACCAGGAAACGCTCGACTCCATGCACGGGCTCGGGGCCGGCGGCGATGATTACATCGGCACGCGCGAGTTCCACCCCGGCGATTCGCCGCATCACGTGGACTGGAAGGCGGTGGCGCGCGGCGAAGGCTGGCACATCAAACAATTCGGCGGCGGTTATCAGCCCACGACATGGCTCGACTGGGACACGCTCCCAGGCCTGGACACGGAAACGCGGCTCTCTGTCCTCACCCGCTGGGTGCTGGATGCCGAACACGACGGGATGCTTTATGGACTGCGTCTGCCGGAAAAAACCTTGGCCCCGGCAAATGGCGAATATCACCAGCACGAGTGCCTGCGCGCACTCGCGCTGTTTCGGCAGAAATCGTGAGCGCGGTCAGCACCAGCCGGCCGGTATTGCACAGCCTGCTGTCCGCAGGCGCCTGCGCGGTGGTGCCCCACACCCTGGAACTGCCGCTGTGGGTTATCGCGGTATTTGCCATCGGTGCCGCGTGGCGTTATGCCTGCGAGGCCTTTCAATGGTATCGGCCGGGTCGCCTCGTGCGTCTGGCGCTGATGCTGCTCATTATCGTGGCGGTGTTTCGGCAATACCATACGCTGCTGGGTCGTGATCCGGGCATCGCGCTGCTGATCACGTTGCTGGGATTGAAGTTCCTCGAACTCAAGACACAGCGCGACTTCGTGGTCAGCCTGTTTGTGTTTTATCTCGTCATCCTCGGCAGCTTTCTTTATTCGCAATCGTTGTGGCTCGGCGCGTGGGCGCTGGTCGCGGTGGTGGCATGCACCGCGGCGCTGATGCATCTCATGCAGCCCGCGGGCATGAACATGTCCCTACGCCTGCGGTTTTCGGGTGTTATGCTCGCCAAGGCGCTGCCGCTCATGGTGATTGTCTATCTGCTGTTCCCGCGCATCAGCGGCACGCTCTGGGGCCTGCCGGCGGATGCGCATGGCGGACTCACCGGCATGCCGGACGTGATGCAGCCGGGCAGCATACGGAACCTGAGCGAATCCTCGGAAATTGCCTTCCGCGTCAGCTTTGACGGCACACCACCACCCTTCCGCGAACTCTACTGGCGCGGGCTGGTGCTAACGGAAACCGACGGACGCAGCTGGCGCCGCGGAACCGCGCAACCCGGTGGGAAGGATTCATTCGTGCCGCTGGCCGGTCCAGTGCGCTATGACGTGACCTTGGAACCCAGCAACAAGCCGTGGATGCCGGCGCTCGACCTGCCGGCGACGCAGCCTAAAGGCGCCCGCTATCAGGCGGACTTCACCCTGGAGCATCGCGAGCCGATTCGCGAACGCCTGAACTACACGCTCACCTCCTATGTCCGTTACAACACCGGCGCTCTCGATGCATCAGAACGCGAACAAACATTGCGGCTGCCGCTGAACATAAGCCCGCGCACGCGGGCACTGGCCGAACAGTGGCGCCGGGAAAACGGAAATCCTCTGCCGGTGGCGCAATCCGCGCTCGATTACTTTCGCCGCGAGAACTTCTATTACACGCTTAGCCCACCGCTGCTCGGTGATAATCCGGTGGATGACTTTCTGTTCACCACCCGCCGCGGATTCTGTGAGCATTTCGCCGCGGCATTCGTGACACTCATGCGCGCGGCCGGAATCCCGAGCCGCGTCGTCGTCGGCTACCTCGGTGGCGAACTCAACACGGCGGGAAATTATTTGATCGTGCGTCAATCCGATGCCCATGCCTGGGCAGAGATCTGGACGGCGGAACGCGGCTGGGTACGCGTGGATCCGACCGGTGCGGTGGCCCCTGAACGCATCGAGCTCGGGTTGGAGGCCGTGCGCCGCTTGGAGCAACAAGGCATCGGACTTGGCAGTTTGCCTGCGGAGGCCGTGCTGCGTGCCATGGAGCTGGGCTGGTTTGAATACGTGGCGCGTCATGCGCGCTGGTATTGGGATCTGACGAACATGACGTGGTACCGCTGGGTGGTGGACTTTGACAAGGAACGCCAAGAACGGTTTCTCGCTTTACTGGGGCTGGACGATATTTCCTGGGGCCGGCTGACCGGTCTGCTGTTCGTTGGAGCATTGCTGGTCATGCTGGTTTATGCGTTTTTTTTATTACGCCCGAAAAAATCCGTCGATCCGGCGTTAGCACTTTATCTGCGCTTCTGCCGTCGGCTTGCGCCCGACGGCTTGGTGCGCGCGCCGCACGAGGGAGCACATGCATTTGCTGAACGTGCCGCACGAAAACGATCAGACTTAGCGTCTTCCATATCGGAAATTACTGGTCTCTATGAAGACCTGCGCTACGGCCGTGCGGCGGCTGATCATAATAAATTCACATTGCTGAAAAAAAGAATCGCGGCGTTCCGCGTATGATTACTTCCCAATACAAAAGCTGGAAAATATCTGTCCCAGCAAATCGTCGGACGTGAACTCACCGGTAATTTCAGACAGCGCCTGCTGTGCCAGACGCAGTTCCTCCGCCAGCAATTCCGTCCTTAGGTCCGCAATCGGCACATCCCTGTGCCGCTTCTCCCCGGCGTGCGATTCCTTGAGCTGCGCTCTTCCCTGAACCAGATGTTCTTGCGCGCGGCGAATAGCGTCGAGATGCCGCCGGCGCGCAATAAAAGTACCTTCGCCCGCCGGTTGAAAACCCATGCTTTCTTTTAAATGCTGACGCAACACATCCAGCCCGTCGCCGGTCTTCGCCGACAAGGCGATTTCAACGCGGCCCGATATATTCGTAATCCCCGCTGCGCGATGGCTTAAATCGATCTTGTTGCGGATCACGCTGTGTGGCAAATTCGGAAGCAGAAATTTTTCAACTTCCGCCGGCAGGCGGTCCCCAGCGGCGTCATCCAACACCAGCAGCACGCGATCGGCGCGTTCCATCTGTTCGCGCGCGCGGCGGATGCCTTCGGATTCGATCGCATCGCGCGCGTCGCGGAGGCCGGCGGTGTCCACGATGTGCAGCGGCATGCCGTCGATGTGAATGCGTTCGCGCAACACATCGCGCGTGGTCCCGGGAATCGGGCTGACAATTGCGGTTTCGGATTGGGCCAGCGCATTCAACAGGCTCGACTTGCCGGCGTTCGGAGGGCCGGCCAACACCACGGTCATGCCGTCGTGCAGCAGGCAACCCTGGCGCGTGGAGTTAAAGAGTTGCCCGATGTCGCGCTCCAACACATCGAGCTCCCGCCGCACGCGCTCGTCGGCCAAAAAATCAATTTCCTCTTCAGGAAAATCAATCGCGGCTTCGACGTACAGGCGCAAACGTGTAAGCCCCTCCACGAGCGCATGCACCCGCCGGGAAAACTCGCCATCGAGTGAACGTAACGCGGAGCGCGCGGCGGTTTCCGAGCCGGCCTCGATGAGATCGGCCACGGCCTCGGCCTGAGCCAGATCGAGCTTGCCGTTTAAAAAGGCGCGCTCGGAAAATTCACCGGGGCGCGCGGGGCGCGCCCCGAGTTCCAGCGCGCGGCTGAGCACCATGTCGAGTATCACCGGGCCGCCGTGGCCGTGCAGTTCGAGCACGTCTTCGCCGGTAAAGGAATGCGGCGCCGGAAAGAACAGCGCAAGGCCCTGATCGATAGGCTGGCCCGTGCGGTCGCGAAAGTGGACGAAGGTGGCGTGGCGAGGAGGCGGGAGTTTGCCGAGCATGGTCTCGGCAATACGTCGTGCGACGGGACCGGAGAGACGCACGATACCGATGCCGCCGCGTCCGGGCGGCGTGGCGATGGCGGCAATGGTGTCAGTGGGGATCACGCGAGCGTGATGCGGCGTTACTTCTTGCCCTCGACGATGCGCGTGATCCGCCACTGCTGCGCGATGGAGAGGACGTTATTTACTGTCCAGTACAGCACCAGGCCCGCGGGAAAGAACAGGAACATGGCAGTGAACATGAACGGCATGATCATGAACACTTTCTGCTGCACCGGATCCACCGGCTGGGGGTTGAGCTTCTGCTGCACGAACATCGAAACACCCATGATGATGGGCAGTATGTAATACGGGTCCTGCGCCGAAAGATCCTTGATCCAGCCGATCCACGGCGCTTGGCGCATCTCGACGCTTTCGAGCAGCACCCAGTAAAGTGCCAGAAATACGGGGATCTGGATCAGGATCGGCAGACAGCCGCCGAGTGGATTGATCTTCTCGGTTTTATACAGCTCCATCATCGCCTGATTCAGTTTCTGACGATCGTCGCCGTAACGCTCCTTGAGCGCCGCCATCTTCGGCTGCATCTTGCGCATGTGCGCCATGGATTTGTAGCTCGTGGCCGACAGCGGATAGAACACGGCCTTGATGAGAATCGTGAGCACGATGATCGCCCAGCCCCAGTTGCCGAGCAGACGGTGGATCGCCGCCAACAGCCAGAACAGCGGCGCCGAGATAACCGTGAGCCAGCCGTAGTCCACCGTCAGGTCCATGCCTTCGGGAAGCGTCTTGAGAATCTTGTGTTCCTTGGGACCGGCGTAGAGGCTCTCCCGGAGCAAACCGCTCGCACCCGGCGCTATCTTCATCGGATTGATGTTTTTGAATCCGAGCACATGGCGCGTGTTATCGAGGACGTCGCTGTAGAACTCATTGCGTTCGTCCTTGGGCAGCATCCACGAACCCACGAAGTAATGCTGCAACATCGCGACCCAGCCGCCGGTGACTTGGCGCTTCAGCGGTTTCTCCGCCATCTTGTCGAGGGGAATTTTTTCGTACTTGTTCTCCGGCGTGTAGATCGCCCCGCCGGTATAACTCGGGGCTACGTTCATGAACCCGCCGGATGCGGTGTGTGTACGCTGGAACTGGCCGTAAAAATATCCGGACCATTCGTGACGACTGGCGTTCTTCACGTCGAATTCGACATCGACCACATAGCTGCCGCGGTGGAAAATGTAGGTCTTGATGTATTGCACGCCATCCGGTGCGCGGAAGATTAGCGGCACGCGCAGATCATTCTGGCCGTCCGCCAGAGAATAGCGCGCCGCCTCGGCGGCGTAGCGGGTTTTATGATTTGGATACTGGCCTTCGAGTCCGATAAGCCCGGATTGGGCAATAAACAGCTCGCTGCCTTCGTCTTGCATCAACGGGAACGGTTGCTCGGGCTTATCCGCCGCGACCGGGTAGTGACGCAGAGCCAAGCCGCGCAGGTCGCCGCCCTGGGTATCAATGACCGCGTCAAACACATCCGTGCGCACCTCAATACGCGAACCGCGGGCCAACAGCTCGGCGGACTTGGGGGCGGGAACCGCCTCCGTCGCCACCGCGGGGGCCCGGGGAACATCCGGTGCCGCGCCTGGTTGTGTGGCAGATGTTGCCGTAGCGGTTGTGGTATCGGGGGGGCGTGCGTTCTCCTGTTCCCATGCCTGCCAAAGCAGCATCAGCACCAGGGCTAGTCCAAAAAAGAGAAACAGGCGTTGGTTATCCATGTTTATGTGCCGAGACAGAGCTGGTTTGGGTGGCAGGAGGAACCGGATCGTAACCTCCGCTGTGCCAGGGATGGCAACGCAACACGCGTCGCAGCGTGAACCACAGTCCCCGCAGAACACCATGGTTTTCCAGGGATTCGATCGCGTAATGGGAGCAGCTGGGATAGAACCGGCAATGATTCCCCAGCCAAGGGCTTAACAGGTAGCGGTAACCACGGAGGAAGGTTATTAAGATTTTTTGCACTGTTTTTCGACCTTATCCCAGATCTGCTGTAACGATGCACGTAATGAAATCAACTGCGCCGTTCCGGCACGCGGACCGGCTACCACTACGATATCCAACCCGCTGAATTTTTCCTTCTGGCACCGGAACGATTCGCGAATCTGGCGTTTTACGCGGTTTCGCACCACGGCCCGCGGCGAAGTCTTGCGCGAGACGACGATGCCTAGACGCCCGTAGGGGTGAGGGTTTGGGGTCGCGTAAACACCGAAAAAATCGTCACGCCAGCGCGTGCTGCTCTTCAGGGCCACTTTGAACTCAGCCGGCCTCCGCAGCCGGTATGACTTGGGCAGCCCGCAGCGGGCGGTCGTCAAATTCAGACGCCCAGTCGGCGACGGCCCTTGGCACGGCGCGCAGCCAGTATACGACGGCCGCCCACTGTCTTCATGCGGGCGCGGAATCCGTGGGTGCGCTTGCGCTTGATCACGCTGGGTTGGTATGTGCGTTTCATCGGTTGGTTCTTCTGTTGGTAGCGGCGGCAACGGTGTTGCTGCAAAAGGGCGGCAAACTTACTGCCTCGTATCGAGGTTTGTCAATACATAATTGTCCTAACTGGCTGTAAATACTAAGGGCCGATTATGCCTGTGGATAACTCCAGATTATCTGGCTAGACTTCCGCTCCCCATAATTTTGTCCGTTTGTGGATCAACCAAACAAATGCACTCGCCTATCTGGAAGAAATGCCTGGAAAGGCTAGAAGAGGAGCTGTCGGCGCAACAATTCAATACTTGGTTGCGTCCGCTGCATGCTGTCCAGGATACAAATATATTGAGATTGCTGGCTCCCAATCGTTTCGTCATGGACTGGGTGCGGGAACGGTTCTTTGATCGGATTGCTGAGTTGATCGGTGAATACAGTGGTGGTGCGCTTAAGGTGCAGGTTGAGGTAGGAAGCCAGTCGCGGCATGTGACAGCGAACGTCAGAACCTCTGCGCTGACGGCAGAACCAGCTCCATCACCCAAAACCCCGTCTATCATCGGCCGTCTCGATTCTGCATTTACCTTCGAAACACATGTCGAAGGCAAATCAAACCAACTCGCGCGTGCGGCTGCAAAGCAGGTGGGTGAAAACCCCGGCGGGGCTTATAACCCGCTTTTCATCTATGGTGGCGTTGGCTTAGGCAAGACCCATCTGATGCAAGCGGCGGGCGATTTGATGCTCAAGCATCGTCCGGAAGCGAACATTGCATACGTTCACTCCGAGCGTTTCGTCTCCGATATGGTAAAGGCCTTGCAACATAACGCGATCAACGACTTCAAGAAGCTTTACCGTAGCCTCGATGCGCTGCTGATTGATGACATTCAGTTTTTTATCGGCAAGGAACGCTCCCAAGATGAATTGTTCCATACTTTCAATGCGTTACAAGAGTCAAAGCGCCAAGTCATTATTACTGCCGATCGATTCCCGAAGGAGCTGATGGGGGTTGAAGAACGGCTGATCTCGCGCTTTGGTTCGGGTTTGATTGTATCGATTGATCCGCCAGAGCTGGAAACACGAGTCGCGATTCTGATTAAGAAAGCCAAGCAGGAAGGGGTAGATTTGCACGAAGACGTTGCTTTCTTTATTGCCAAGCGTGTGCGTTCGAATGTGCGTGAACTCGAAGGCGGCTTACGCCGAATTTTGGCCAGCGCTTATTTCACCGGCCGGCAAATTGATGTTTCTCTGGTCAGTGACAGCCTGAAGGACCTTATTTCATTCCAGGAACGCTTGGTCACGGTTAATAACATTCAAAAAACTGTAGCGGAATATTTTAAAATCCGTATCTCTGATCTCCACTCCAAAAGCCGATCACGCCAAGTGACAAGACCACGTCAGGTAGCCATGGCGCTCGCCAAGGAGCTCACGGACCACAGTTTACCTGAAATTGGCGATGCTTTTGGCGGTCGTGACCACACAACAGTTCTGCATGCTTGTCGGAAAGTCTCGGAGTTAAAGGCTAAGGATTCCAGGATGAACGAGGACTACAGCAATCTTATCCGGCTTTTGACTACTTAGTTTGGCAATCTGGTGATAACTCTGTGCATGTTGTTTGTAGAATTTCTCTGAGCCGGTATCATTCAGAACTTGCAGCCCTTGCTCACAGGAATTGAGCTTGTTACGCACACGATACTCATTTCATTTTGCGCTGCACGGCCGTGATATAGGTCATTTGTTAACAGAATCAGGCCTTGCTTGTTACAACAATCTAAATTCTATCTAGGTGAATTATTGAAATGCAGATCAACCTCACGCGCGAGGATTTACTTAAACCGTTGAGTTATGTAGCCGGTGTGGTTGAACGTCGCCAAACGCTTCCAGTGTTGTCCTTCGTACTGCTGAAATTGCAGGACGGGGAATTAACGCTAACCGGCACCGACCTGGAGATCGAGGTTGTTGCAAGGATAAAGGGGCTCAAGGGGAATAACGCCAGTGCAGAGATCGCGCTTCCTGCCAGAAAACTTTTTGATATTTGCCGCGCCTTGCCTGGTGACGCTGAAATCACCATCAAAAAGGAGAAAGAAGGTGAAAAAGCCACCATCAAGTCCGGCAAGAGTCGTTTTGCGCTTGCTACTGTTCCAGTTGCCGATTTCCCCAATATACAATCACAACAGTGGGAGCAAGCACTTACTATATCTCAAGCTGGCCTTAAGAATCTGTTCGAGCAAACCCACTTTTGCATTGCTCAGCAGGATGTAAGGTATTACTTGAACGGCCTGCTGCTCGAGTTTGTGGACAAAAAGCTGCGCGCTGTCGCAACCGATGGTCATCGAATGGCGATTAGCGAGATTCCCTTGGAGAAATCCAACAAGAACGAGAAACAGGTCATTGTGCCACGCAAGGGCATACAGGAGATGATGCGTCTATTGGATGACCCAGAAGGCATGGTCGAAATTCAAGTCAGCGCTAATCATTTCCGCGCGCAAACCAGCGAGTTTGTGTTTACTTCAAAGCTAATCGATGGTCGGTATCCCGACTACACAAAAGTTATCCCCCACTCCCAGTCGAAACTTCTGAAATTGCCGCGCGAATCAACTCGTGAAACCCTAGGGAGGGTCGCCATACTATCAAGCGAGAAGTATCGCGGTGTTCGCTTCAGCCTGAGCAACAAAGCTTTGCAGATCACGGCACATAATCCAGAACAGGAAGAAGCCCAAGAAGAAGTGAGCGTTGACTACACAGGAGAATCCATGGAGATAGGCTTTAATGTGAATTACATGATCGAAGCCATTTCTTCGCTGCGTAGCGAATACGTGGTCTTTGGCCTCAACGATCCCAATAGCAGTTGCACTCTTGCATCTCCCGAGGCGCGCTATCCCCAATACGTTATAATGCCGATGCGGCTCTAATCATCATCTTCATGAGTATGTTCCACGTGGAACGTACCACACAAAAAATAGGTTTCACGTGAAACAGTTACAGCACAACCCTCAATGACCCAGTCGAAAAAGGACAATGCGTCCGTTTACGATTCAGGCAGCATCCAAGTCCTTAAGGGACTGGATGCTGTCCGTAAGCGCCCCGGCATGTATATTGGAGATACCGATGATGGGACCGGCCTGCATCACATGGTTTTCGAGGCTGTTGATAACTCGATTGATGAAGCATTAGCGGGTTTCTGTAACCGGGTGATAGTGACCATACATGCGAACAGCTCGATAACAGTTTCTGATAATGGTCGCGGTATCCCAACCGATTTAATCCCCGACGAAGGACGGTCAGCAGCAGAAGTAGTAATGACCGTATTGCATGCCGGCGGAAAGTTTGATCAGAACTCCTATAAAGTTTCGGGTGGCCTCCACGGTGTGGGTATCTCTGTGGTTAACGCCTTATCCGAATTGCTTGAACTAACGATACGCCGCGCCGGCAAAGTGTATTACCAGAAATACCTGCTAGGTGTGCCACAAGCACCCCTTAAGGCGATTGGAGAGAGCAGCGAAACGGGGACAGATGTCCGTTTCAAGCCCAGCAGCAAAATTTTCAGCAATACGATATTCAATTACGACATCCTGGCAAAAAGGCTACGCGAGCTATCGTTTTTGAATTCCGGGGTCAAGATTTCGCTGGTTGACGAGCGGACTGGCAAGGAAGATACATTCGAATATAAAGGCGGTATCGCAGCATTTGTCGAACACCTGAACCGGAATAAAAACCCGTTGCATCCGAAGCCGATCCAAATCACGGCCGAACGTGATCGCATTACGGTTGAGCTGTGCATGCAATGGAACGACTCCTACCAAGAAAATATTTTCTGCTTTACCAACAATATCCCGCAGCGCGACGGCGGAACTCATCTTGCCGGTTTGCGCGCCGCTATGACCCGTACACTCAACCAATACATTGAAAAAACAGGCTTGGCCAAGAAAGAAAGGGTCGAAATCAGCGGAGACGATGCTCGCGAAGGCTTAACGGCCGTGCTCTCCGTGAAGGTGCCCGACCCTAAATTTTCCTCACAGACTAAGGATAAACTGGTCTCATCCGAGGTGAAGGGGGTTGTTGAATCGATAATCAACGACAAACTCTCTGAATTTCTTGAGGAAAATCCTTCCGACGCACGCGCTATCGCCATCAAGATTGTCGATGCGGCGCGGGCTCGCGAAGCGGCCCGTAAAGCCCGTGAAATGACACGGCGCAAGGGAATCATGGATGTGGCCGGCCTCCCAGGAAAACTGGCTGACTGCCAGGAGCGTGATCCGGCCAAATGCGAACTGTATCTGGTCGAGGGCGATTCCGCCGGTGGATCTGCCAAACAGGCACGTGATCGCAAATTTCAAGCCGTGCTTCCTCTCAAGGGCAAAATTTTGAATGTCGAGCGCGCGCGTTTCGACAAAATGCTGTCTTCTACTGAAGTAGCAACCCTGATCACGGCCCTAGGGACGGGGATTGGCAATAATGACTTTGATATCAATAAGTTAAGATATCATCGTGTAATTCTGATGACAGATGCGGACGTCGACGGTTCACACATTCGGACCCTGCTTCTGACATTTTTCTACCGACAAATGGGCGAATTGATTAGTCGTGGACATGTCTATATTGCCCAGCCGCCACTCTTCAAAATCAAACAGGGTAAACAGGAGCGCTATCTCAAGGACGAAAACGAATTGCAGGAATTCTTGCTCGAAGCCGCGTTGACGGATGCAGTGCTGTTTGCGGCGGGTGGTCAGGAAGTGAAAGGAACCGAGCTCGCCAATCTTTGCCGCAGCTATCTTGCCGTGGAACAGACGATTAAGCGACTGTCACGGCGTTATGACGCCGAAGCGCTGCGGCGTCTAATTTACATGCCGCGCATTACGGCTGAACTACTCAAGAACAAAAAACAGGCCGAAAAGTTTGTGCAGGAATTACAGGGCCGGTTGTCCACCGATACCGGCCATCGAAGCCGTTATGAAGTGACCTTAGGCATTGAGACACGCAATAATCTGCATGAAATGAGCGTGTTGCGGCATGAGCACGGCACGGCTACCCGCACCAAGATCGACGCTGAATTTGTCTCCTCCGGCGAGTATGCCTCGATGCGAGCATTGGGCGAGCGCCTGGAAAAATATTTTACCGCCGAGGCTACTATCCAGCGCGCCGACAAAAATCAGAAGGTAATGAACATCAACGACATGCTGGAATGGCTGATGACGGAGGCGCGCCGCGGCCAGACTATTCAGCGTTACAAAGGGCTGGGCGAGATGAATCCAGAGCAACTGTGGGAAACCACCATGGATACGAGTGCTCGACGCCTGCTTAAAGTAAACGTCGATGACGCTGTTGCAGCGGACGAAGTTTTTACCATGCTCATGGGTGACCAGGTGGAGCCACGCCGCGAATTTATTGAAAAGAACGCGCTGGACGTGTCCAATCTTGATATTTAATTAATTTGTCGCTATTGCCTATGCGCCCAAGACTCAGTGCAGAGTGCGCGGAATACTCAGCGTGAAAGATGGTATTTCTGCATCGAACGCGGTGCCATCATCCGCTATCATCTGATAACTACCCTTCATCGTGCCAACCGGAGTTTCCAGAATAGTGCCGCTGGTATATTGGAAACTGGAGCCCGGCAGCAAATAGGGTTGCTCACCGACCACGCCCTCGCCGCGGACCTCCTGGGTACGCTCATTGGCATCGGTAATGATCCAGTGCCGCGTCACCAGTCGTGCTGGCACTGAGCCAGAGTTGGTAATCGTCACGGTATAGGCGAAGACATAGCGGTCATCGTCAGGGGCCGACTGGCCGGGAAGATAGACCGTCCTGACGTCAATCTGTATGTGATGTTTTTCGTTGGCGGTCATGTTTCCTCTCACTTTAAGGTCGGAGGCAAACACAATTCTGCATGACTTTACGACGCTTGGGTATCACTTAAGTTTCCGCCGCGGCGGATAAGCCAGCCAAGTCAGAATCACCAAAGTCATAAAAACCGTATAAATCAGAGCAAATATCCATTCGGGTGCGGCATAAAAAATCACCCATCGCAACCAGTGCGCGATAAAACTGTTCTCATAGGTCACCACACCGGCCTGTACGCGCAGGAAATTTTCCAGGGTGGTGAGTGGACAGTTGATGCCGAGCCAAGCCTCGAGCATCACAAGACCAATTGCCGCGAGATGCAGCAAACGGAATACTCGATAGCGTGTCCATTCCCATCCCCGGATCCAACCGACGACGATCAGTGTCTGGCCACCGATGACGAACAGCACATAGGCGGCATGTGCGACAAGGACAAGATCGGCGAGCCATTCCCACAGGGCCCTATCAGCCACCATCGTGAACTCGATATGGCTGGCAGTCGATTCTGAAAAATTCCAGCGGTGAGGTGTCGAGCCTTACCGCAGACAGCGAGCGTCCCCAGAGACAGCCGCTGTCAAGACCGATCACACCATCGCCATGCCACAGCCCGAGCGCGGACCAGTGACCGAAAATTATTTTTGACCCCTGACTGCGACGTTCCGGAACCTGAAACCAGGGCATCAAATCCGGCGGCTGGCTGCCAGGCGGCCCCTTCGGACGCAGGTCCATGTTGCCCTCGAGATCGCAATAACGCAGCCGTGTGAAGGCATTGACGATGACGCGCAACCGATCGACGCCGCGCAAATTTTCGTTCCAGTGATCGGGCAGGTCGCCGTACATGTGATGGAAAAATTCATCCACCTTGTCACCACGCAATACTGTCTCGGCCTCATGCGCCAAACGCCGGGCATCGGCAAGGTTCCAGGGCGGAAGCAGACCGGCGTGAATCAGCGTGTATCCCAGGCTGTCATCGTGATGCAGCAAGGGGCGCGTACGTAGCCAGCGCAGCAATTCATTCCGGTCGGTCGCTTGTAATATATCATC
>DATICK010000117.1:0-7157 GCA_035456865.1 Sulfuricaulis sp. | reverse complement strand
CATGTTCTTGGTCTCGAGCGCGTCCTTCGGGATTTCGTCGAAGATCTTCTGCGCGTCGAACGGGCCGTAGTAGTCGCCCACGCCGGCGTGGTCGCGGCCGACGATCAGGTGCGAGCAGCCGTAGTTCTGGCGGAACAGCGCATGCAACAGCGCTTCGCGCGGACCGGCATAGCGCATATCCAGCGGGTAGCCGGCCTGGATGACGGTGTTGGGTGCGAAGTAGTTTTCGACCAGTACGCTGATGGCTTCGGAGCGGACTTCGGCGGGGATGTCGCCGGGCTTCAGCGCGCCGAGCAGCGAATGGATCAACACGCCGTCCATGGTCTCGATGGCAATCTTGGCCAGGTATTCGTGCGAGCGGTGCATGGGGTTGCGGGTCTGGAAGGCAGCGATCTTGGACCAGCCCAGTTTTTCGAACTTGGCGCGGGTCTCGGCCGGGGTCAGGAACTGGTCGCCGTATTCCTGCTTGAACGTACCGGTGGAGAGCACCTTGATCGGGCCGGCGAGGTTCACGTCGCCCTGTTCCATCACCATCTTGACGCCGGGATGTGCCAGGTCGGTGGTCTTGTAGACCTGCATGCACTCGTGCGCCTTGTCGATGGTGTACTTCTCGGTGACCTTCATGGTGGCCATGATCTCGCCGGACTCGCTGTCCACGAGCGCCACGTCGGCGCCGGTTTTGATGCCGTCGGCGGTGGCCTTGTCGGTGGAGAGGGTGATCGGGATCGGCCAGAACAGGCCGTTGGCCATTTTCATTCCGTCGCACACGCCCTGCCAGTCAGCCTTGGTCATGAAACCGTCGAGCGGGGTGAAGCCGCCGATGCCCATCATGATGACATCGCCGGTTTCGCGTGAGGTGATTTTTACTTTCGGTAAGGATTGAGCGCGCTTCTTTTCTTCGGTGAGCGCTGCGCCTTGGAGGAGGAGGGGTTTGAGTTCCCCGCCGCCGTGTGGATTGACCAGTTTAGACATAGAGAACCTTTTCCCCTTTATGCCAGAAAAACTGAAAAGACGGTGTCGCTGCACCTGAGGCGCGAAACTGTATAGCGTCACCGACTCCAAAACTAATTAGAAATACTGGTGCCGCTCATAAGTTTCACTTATTTGCGGAGGTGACACGTAGACCCCTGGAAACGGAGATCGTTCATGGCAAGGCAGGATGTCAGTGAGACAGGCTTGCCGCGAACCCTCAGGAGGGCGATTATTCTATCGCAGATTACCCTGTCGTCCACCTTATTAAATGCAGGGGATTTAATTCATGAGTATTACGGTCAGGTTTTTCGCCAGCGTGCGCGAGCGTCTGGGCAAGGCGCAGGAAATCATCGATAGCGCGGGCATTAATAATGTTGCCGATGTCTGGAAGCAGAGCGCGCGAACCGCCTTGCCCGACAATCTGCTGGCGGCGGTAAATATGGAATACGCCCGGCCAGACCAGCCGGTACGCGACGGCGACGAGGTGGCGTTCTTTCCGCCCGTGACCGGGGGCGCGCCATGACCGTACGTTTGCTGGCCGCGGCCTTCGATCCCTGGCAGGAGATCGTGCGTTACCAATCGGGGCAGCCGGACTTGACCGGGAAGTTCGGCGCCACGACCGTGTTTGTCGGCACGCTACGCGATTTCAATCAGGGCAGCGCGGTGCAGGCCATGACCCTTGAGCATTACGCGCCCATGACCGAGAAGCATCTCGAACGTGTGGCCCGTGAGGCGTCGGAACGCTGGCCGATAGACGACCTGCTGGTGATTCACCGTTACGGCGAGCTGCGCCCCAACGACCCGATTGTGTGCGTGGCGGTGTGGGCGGCGCATCGCGAGGCGGCGTTCGCCGCGTGCCGTCATGTGATTGATGAACTGAAAACGCGCGCGCCGTTCTGGAAACAGGAGCTGACGGGAGAGGGGCGGCGTTGGGTGGCGCCGGAGCCGAAGACCAAGTAAACGCGGTTCGACGCGGCGTGTGGTTTCTGAATCAAAAATTATTTCGAAGCAGGTATTTCACGGTTTTTTCGCGGTCGCAGTCGACTTGGCGGTCTGGCTTTTCTTGATTTCGCGGTAGCGTTCCATTTCGTCGGCGTATTGTTTGCGCAAGGCTTCCTGTTCCTTGTGCTTCTCCGCGACCACGCTCTCATGCCGCGCGATCTGTTTCTTGGTTTGCTCGATGTTTTTCACGGTGGTTTGATCCGCCGCCTTGTTTCCCTTGCTTTCTTCCGCGGCCTGCGCCTCCATGCGAGCGAGTGCCGCACGCAGGTTTTTCAGCGTTTCCTCGCTCGCCTTGATCGAGGATTCGATCTGCGCAATCTTGCGGTCGCGGATATAAATGATGTCGTCCTCCCCACCGTAGGTGGACAGGAGCAGCGCATCCTTTTTAGCCTGATCCGCCGCTCTCTGCTTTTCCGCCGCTTCGGTTTCCTGGTGCGCTTCACGTTCCTTGAGTTCCTGTTCGGTCGGCGGCGCGGCAATCACCTTTTTGGTCATGCCTTCCTCCGACATCTCCGTTACCTTCGACTTGGCACATTCTTCGGCGGCATTATCGCCATAGTGCCACCGGCCGGTGGCATCCTTGCATTTCTTGATGGTTGTCGGGCCCGATGCTGCGTGCAGGCCCAGCACGGGCAGACACAGGCCGAGAGCGAGGATGAAGGCAAAGACAAATTTGTTCCGAGACATGAGGATGACTCCTTGATATAGGGGCGGCACGAACCGTATAAAAAATGGCACTGACTCAACCAACTGTCTGGCTATGGGCAAGGTTTTCCGGCCGCCTAAATAACACATTACCTATGAATATTACATTGGTCCCGCATCCGCTGCCGGAGCCGATACCGGTGATTGATACAGGAGTAATTAATTCAAGATAGGCGTTGGCTTGTAACGATGTCAACCGCGCCCGCCGTGCGGCAGAGGGTCGCCGAAAGACGGCGCCCGGTCATGGCGGCCCGGCGATCTGTGCCATAATCCGCGGTCATGACCCCCCGGGACGACCTCCGCCAACCGGCACGCCGGTGAACTGGACCGAGCAGCTTGTTCTGTTGCTGGTGTCGCTGGTGGCAAACGTGTTCTCCGCGTTCGCCGGCGGCGGCGCGGGATTGCTGCAGTTTCCGGCGCTGATCTTCCTTGGCCTCCCTTTCGGGGTGGCGCTCGCCACCCACAAGATCGCGAGCGTCGCGCTCGGCGTGGGGGCGACGCTGCGGCATCTGCGCGAGAAATCGCTCGAGTGGAAATTTTCACTCTTTATCCTGGCCGCGGGACTTCCCGGCGTGGTGCTGGGGGCCGCCTACATTCTCGATGTGCCGGACGCGATCGCGCGCGTCGCACTCGGCATTCTGACAATCGGGATCGGCGTCTATTCCTTCCTCCACAAGAAACTGGGTCTGGAACATGTGCCGGTTCACCGCACGCGGCGTGGTTATGCCTTGGGCGGTGCGGGATTGTTCGTGGTCGGCGTGCTCAACGGATCGCTCACCTCCGGTACCGGGCTGTTCTGCACCCTGTGGCTGGTGCGCTGGTTCGGTCTCGACTATCGCCGGTCGGTGGCTTACACGCTGGTGCTGGTAGGCCTGTTCTGGAACGGTGCCGGCGCGATCACGCTCGGCCTCCTTGGGGAGATTCGCTGGTCGTGGCTGCCGGCGCTGCTGCTGGGCTCGCTTGTCGGCGGTTATCTCGGTGCACACTGGTCCATCGTCAAGGGCAATCTCTGGATCAAGCGCGCCTTTGAAATCGTCACGGTGCTGGTGGGGCTCAAGCTTGTTGTTTGACCCCACCGGTTGCGGCGCCTGCTACTATTGGGAAAGGCCGGTTGCAGCGAGGCAAGAAACCAGAATGGGAAATCCAGGCTTGAAGATTGAAGAGATACTGAGAAAATTCGGCAAAAAACAGCGCCGCCGCACCCTCGACCACGTGGGTGACTTTACCGGGATGCTCGGGCCGCAGTCCGTGTACATGGGCACGATTCAGGGCAAGGACAACCATATCGTCTACGGTGAGGTGCATGGCGAGTGCGAGATCGAAGGCACGCTGGTGCTGGGCGAAGGCGGCCGCTGGAAAGGAAACATCCGTGCCTCGTCGATCGTGATCGCGGGTCACGTGGAAGGCGACATTCACGCGACGACCAAGCTGGAACTGTCACGCACTGCTTTTGTGCGCGGCAAGATCACGAGCCCGGTGGTGGCCATCGCGCGTGGTGCGGTACATGACGGTTCCATCCGCATGGACAAGCAGACGCAGATCACGCGCTACCATGAGCGGCGCGAATCGCAGGAAAAAGACCGGGACGAAACTGAAAAATAGCTGGACCGAACCGGTTCAGGTCCCGTAGGCGCGGCGGTAGGCGTTGATGGCATCGAGATAACGGCGCCCGCCGTCTTTCCCGTCCAGATAATCCAGCAGTGTCTCGAGCGCGACGATGCTGATCACGCGCAACCCCAGAGTCGTTTCCACTTCCTGTACTGCGGATGTCGTGCCTTCGCCGCGTTCCTGGCGATTGAGGGCGATGGCCACCCCAACTGGCGTCGCGCCGGCGGTTCGGATGATCTGCACAGACTCCCGGATCGAGGTGCCGGCGGAGATCACATCATCCACGATCAGCACGTTCCCCTGCAGCGGGTGGCCGACGATGATGCCGCCCTCGCCGTATTTCTTCACTTCCTTGCGGTTGAAGGCGTATGGCACGTCGCGGTCGCCGATCGCCATGGCCGTGGCGCAGGCCAGCGGCACGCCCTTGTAGGCGGGGCCGTAAACCATGTCGAAGGCGAGGCCGCTGTCGGCGATGGCGCGGGCATAGAACTGCCCCAGCCGCGCCAGCTTGTGGCCGGTGTTGAACAATCCGCTGTTGAAGAAATACGGGCTGACCCGCCCGGATTTGAGGGTGAATTCGCCGAACCGCAGCGCCTGGCACTCGATGGCGAAATCGAGGAACTCGCGCTGGTAGTCTTTCATGGCTGCGATTCTAATCGGCGCGTCACGGCGAGGAAAGTCGGATATGATAAAAACCCATGCGCGCTATAACGCTCAACGTCAACGGCATCCGCTCCGCGGCCAAGAAAGGCCTGTTCGAGTGGCTGGCGCGCCAAAACGCGGACGTCGTTTGCCTGCAGGAGGTCAAGGCGCAGCAGACCGATCTGACCGACCAGATGCTCGCCCCCAAGGGGTTCCGTGGGTTTTTCAACTGCGCCGAAAAGAAGGGCTACGCTGGCGTGGCACTCTACAGCCGCCGCGAGCCGGATAGTGTGCGCGTCGGTTTTGGTTCCAAAGAACACGACGACGAAGGACGCTATTTGCAGGCCGACTTCGGCAAGCTCAGCGTTGTTTCCCTTTACCTGCCGTCGGGCTCGGCGGGTCCGCACCGTCAGGAATCGAAATACCGCTTCATGGAACACTTCTTTCCGGTGCTCAAGAAACTTCGCGGCGATGGGCGCGAGTACATTCTCTGCGGCGACTGGAACATCGCGCACAAGGAAATCGATTTGAAAAACTGGAAATCGAACCAGAAGAATTCCGGCTTCCTGCCGGAGGAGCGCGCCTGGCTCACGCAGGTCTTCGGCGAGCTTGGCTGGGTGGATGTGTTCCGCACGCTCAATGACAAACCCGATCAATATACCTGGTGGTCCAATCGCGGACAGGCGTATGCCAAAAACGTGGGCTGGCGCATCGACTACCAGATCGCGACGCCGGGCATCGCGAAGAAGGCGGAGAGGGAACGCATATATAAAGACAAACGCTTCTCCGATCATGCGCCGCTGACTATTGATTACGATTACAAACTTTAGGCGAATCGCCTGCGGCGATACTGCCAGGGACGATCTTGAGAGGTTGTCATCTCCGCGAAAGCGGAGATCCAGGGTTTGAATGGTATCGCGCGCTTTGCGCGCGATCTCAAAAGCTAATAGCGGGTGGCTCCGCCCCTGCACGCTGGGTCCATTTCTTTTGTTCGGCCAAAAGAAATGGACGAAAGAAAAGGCCGCCCGGAGCCGCCGAATACTCCTTGCGCTTCTCGCCGGAATCGGCGCTCGCCTAACTCGCCGGGCGCTGAACAACGCGCCTCGGGCTCAAACACGAGGCTCGCTTCTCCCGATTCCGGCTGCGATGCTCGGCGGCGGCTACGGGGTTTGAAAAAACCGATATAAGGCTAAGAGTGACAATCAATATTTATTTAAGTTTATGGTGTTTTGCATCAAGTCTGATATTTAGATAACTGTAGAACAACATCATGAGAAAATGGATTCTAAGTGTTTTCTTGTTGGTTCTGAATGCCGTGGTAATTCTTTGGGCGGCGTCTTACCAATTTGTCACATTCGCTCAGATCATGCCCAAGGATGTTCATTACGTGGTTGGGGAGAAGGCATCAATAGATACTGCTCTTGTGAAAGCCCGATCAGATGCAATAGAAGATATGAGAGGATTTTTCGGGCGCCCTGTATTTATCCTCGTCGGTTTAGCACTACTTAATTTAGCAGTTTGTTTGATATTGATATTTTCGAGACATCCAAGACGAGAGTAAAAAATAATGGCGCGAGTGACGGTTTACAGCACTGGTTCCTGTCCTTATTGCACCAAGGCCAAGCAATTACTGCAGAAGTGGGGCATCCCGTTCGACGAGGTGCGCGTGGACGTCGACAAAAGCAAGCTGCGCGAGTTCGCGCAGGTCACTAACGGCGCGCGCACGGTGCCGCAGATCGTGATAGACGGCAAGTGTATTGGTGGCTTCACGGAGTTGACCGAGCTGCACATGGAAGGCGGTCTGGACGGGCTGATCGAGGCGGGCGGTAGCACTTGATTTCCGTCTTTAATTAAGCCTCCGAATTTTTTATTCCTGACCCCAGCCTTTCTGCTGTTCCGCGTAGCCCAGCATCTTTTTTACCCACGGCAAAAGCACATAGGCCGGGAACGAGAGAAAGAACGTCAGCAGGAAATAGTGTGCGTAGCCCATGTAGTGCGCGCCGAAGCCGGAGGCATAGCCAGCGAGCTGGCGCGACAGCGCGAACACCGAGGACAGGATCGCGTACTCGGTCGCCGAATGCTGCTTATTCACGATCGCCATCAGGAAAGCGAGAAACGCGGCGGTGCCGAGCCCGCCGGTGAAGGACTCGAACGCGCTCGCGCCGTAGAGAATGATCTTGTAATCCGGCAGCATCGGCGCGCCGCTGCTCGCCAGCGGCAGGGTGGAG
>DATICK010000116.1:0-5127 GCA_035456865.1 Sulfuricaulis sp. | reverse complement strand
TATTTCGAGCGCGCCGCGGTGACCGTGGCCGGCTACATGCCGCGCGATATTGCCCGGCATATCCGCTACGTGTAGAATTACGTTTTAAGCACAGGAGGATTTCCCCTGCATGTGCGGCATAATCGGTATTCTCGCCAATTCCCCCGTCAACCAGGCCCTGTATGACGGCCTGCTGGTCCTGCAACACCGCGGTCAGGACGCGGCCGGCATCCTCACCTGTGACGACAAGCGCATCCACCTGCGCAAGGACAACGGCCAGGTGCGCGACGTGTTCCAGGAACGCCACATGCTCGGCCTCAAGGGCAACATGGGCATCGGCCACGTGCGCTATCCCACCGCGGGCTGCGATTCCCCGGCCGAGGCCCAGCCGTTTTACGTGAACTCTCCTTATGGCCTGGCGCTGGCGCACAACGGCAATCTCACGAATGCCGATCAACTCAAGGACGAGCTGTACCGCGAGGACCTGCGGCACATCAACACCGATTCCGATTCCGAGATTCTGCTCAACGTTTTCGCGCACGAGCTGCAGGCGGTCGCGAAACTGCGACTCGCGCCGGATCACCTGTTCCGCGCCGTGTCCGCCGTGCACCGGCGCTGTCGCGGCGCCTACGCTGTCACCATGCTGGTGACGGGTTTCGGCATACTCGCGTTCCGAGACCCGTTCGGCATCCGCCCTCTGGTGTTCGGCAAGCGCGAAACCGAGCAGGGCACAGAATACATGTTCGCCTCGGAGTCCGTCGCGCTCGACGTGGTGGGATTCGATTTCGTGCGCGACGTCGCGCCCGGCGAGTGCATCATGGTGGACCTGAACGGCCAGGTGCACAGCCAGCAATGCGCCGAGAAGCCGATGCACTCGCCGTGCATCTTCGAATTCGTTTATTTCGCGCGTCCCGACTCGATGATGGACGGCATCTACGTGCACAAGACGCGGTTGCGCATGGGCGAGCGGCTGGCGAACAAGATCAAGCGCGTCTGGCCGGACATCGATATTGACGTCGTGATTCCCATCCCGGACACCTCACGTACCGCGGCCTTGCAGATGGCCTACGAACTCGACCTGCCGTACCGCGAGGGTTTCATCAAGAACCGCTACATCGGTCGTACCTTCATCATGCCCGGCCAGGCCGAACGCAAAAAATCGGTACGCCAGAAGCTGAATGCCATCGACGTTGAGTTCCGGCGCAAGAACGTGCTGCTGGTGGACGATTCCATCGTGCGCGGCACGACTTCCAAGCAGATCATCCAGATGGCGCGCGACGCCGGCGCCCGCAAGGTGTACTTCGCTTCGGCCGCGCCGCCGGTGCGTTTCCCCAACGTGTACGGCATCGACATGCCGTCGCGCGACGAATTGATCGGCAACGGCCGCACCGAAGACGAGATTGCGGCGGTCATCGGCGCGGACAAGCTCATCTATCAGGACCTCGACGATCTGATCGAAGCCGCGCGCGAGGGTAATCCCAAGATCCAGAAGTTCGATGCTTCCTGCTTCAACGGAGAGTACATCACCGGCGACGTGACCCGCGATTACCTCGACCGCATCGAGCGCCAGCGCAACGATTCCGCCAAGACCAGGCGCAGTACCGGTGGGCAGGGAGGCGGTAACGATCTCGTTACCGCGGAAGTGTTGAGCTTCCCACGCTGAGTTGTCATGCCCGCGGAGCGGGGTGAGGCGGAGTCTTCGTGAACACACTTAACGTGTGTTCACGCCGCCGAACGGGTGCAACGGGTTATGTTGCACCTCGGGCAGCAACAGGACTTGAATAACAAAGCCGCCCTTTGGGCGGCTTTTCATTTTGTGTCGCCTTCGGCGACGTATAACTTGTGAGTGGCTGACCCACGGCAGGTTCCTTTTCTTTGCTCGTGCAAAGAAAGAAACCAAAGAAAGCACGCCCCAGAGCCGCCGAATACTTCCTGCGCTTCTCGCCCGCCCCGGCGCTCGCCTAACTCGCCGGGCGCATGCACCCGGGGCGCGCCGATCCGCGGCGCGCCCGTTCGGCGGCATGGAAGTCCACCGGACTTCCATGAATACTCCGCCTCACCCTCGGGCTCGATCAAAAGTCTCGCGACACCCCCGAGGCGGGCTGCGATGCTCGGCGGCGGCTACGGGGACCCTAAACACTCAGACTTCGGGGCCGGCTTGACTCAAGCGGTGATAAGCACAACCACGTATAGCGAAACTGAAGCCAAATTAAAATTAGCCGCCACAAAATGCGAAGACAATACTATACCTGTCTTGTTTGAGTTCTTGTTGGCTTTTGTCTGGTGCGTGTTGTTGCTTCCGATCATCCTGCTTATCGCAACACCATGCATTCTAATTGCTTCGTTTCTTGGTAAAGGATTGTATTTGGAAACAGTGAAAGAGAAATATCGGGGCGTTATTAAGTTCTGGAAAAAGTGGGGTTGGGGCTTCACGCTTTGAAGGCGTTAGCTAACTTTATATTCGTGAGGGTTCGCGCGCCTTGCTCGTGTGAGTGACCCGACACTTCAACCGTACCCTCTCATGCCGAACCGAATCACTAGCTTAACGCTCTGCGCCACTTTTCTTATTGACACAGCAAGGTCGGTAGTATAACTTTTGTTTCGATTGGCGCCGATTTGAGCTTCAGCTTGCGGGCGCGATACAAATGCCGCTAAAGCGAGAGTATCCCGCTCTAGCCGCATTCGCGGCTTTTTTGTGTCCTACAGGGATGTAGTAATGTCGCGAGAGCGCATGGATGCGCGTAGCGACGAGTCCGTATCCCTCCCGCAAGCCTGCGCCGTAACCTTGAATTGAAGGAGCAGCAGGCATGTCCGACGATATCGATCAATGGGGCTTTGACACGCGCGCGGTGCGGGCGGGGCAGCATCGCACCAACGAGGGCGAGAATTCCGAGCCGATCTTTCTCACTTCCAGCTACGTGTTCAAGAACGCGGCGGAGGCGGCGGCGCGGTTTTCCGGCGCGGAGCCGGGGAACATCTACTCGCGTTTCACCAATCCCACCGTGCGCGCCTTCGAGGAACGCCTGGCGGCACTGGAAGGCGGCGAGAAATGCGTCGCCATGGCCTCCGGCATGGTGGCGATTCTCTCGACCTGCCTCGCGCTGCTCAAGAGCGGCGATCACATCGTTTCCTCGCGCAATATCTTCGGGGCTTCGGTGCTGCTGTTCAACAACTATCTCGCCAAGTTCGGGATCGAGACGAGCTATGTGTCGCTCACGGATTACGGCGCTTGGGAAAAGGCGATCAAGCCGAACACCAAGCTGCTGTTCCTGGAAACGCCGTCGAATCCGTTGACGGAAATCGCCGACATCGCGCGGATTGCGAAAATTGCCCATGCCAAAGGCTGCCTGCTGGTGGTGGACAATGTATTCTGTACGCCGGTGTTGCAGCAGCCGCTGAAGCTCGGCGCAGATATCGTTATCCATTCCGCGACCAAGTATCTTGACGGCCAGGGCCGCTGCGTCGGTGGCGCCGTCATTGGCAACAAGGAACTCGTGGGCGAGAAGGTCTATGGCTTTATGCGTACCTGCGGGCCTTCCCTGAGCCCGTTCAACGCTTGGGTGTTCCTCAAGGGGCTGGAAACGCTGAGCCTGCGCGTGAAGGCGCACAGTGCCAATGCACTGGCACTGGCGCAATGGCTTGAAAAGCAGAAGCGCGTGAAGCGCGTTTACTATCCCGGCCTCGCTTCCCACCCGCAGCACGAACTGGCCAAAAAGCAGCAGTCCGGTTTCGGCGGTATTGTGTCGTTCGAAGTGGACGGCGGCAAGGACGCGGCCTGGAAGCTGATCGACAGCACGCGGGTGATTTCCATTACCGCGAATCTGGGTGATACCAAATCCACCATCACCCATCCGGCCACGACCACGCACGGCCGCCTGACACCCGAGCAGCGTCTTGATGCCGGCATCAGCGACGGCCTGATCCGGATTTCGGTGGGGCTGGAAGACCTGGAGGATATCAAGAAAGATCTCGCACACGGCCTTTCATGATGCGAAGCGGAGTCCGCTGAACAAACCGGCGGTACACGATGTAGAATGACCCGGATGCGCGTTGGCCTGTTCGTCACCTGTCTCGTGGACCTGATGCGGCCGAGCATCGGGTTCGCGACGTTGCGTTTGCTGGAGGCGGCCGGTTGTGAAGTGGTAGTACCACCGGCCCAGACCTGCTGCGGCCAACCGGGTTACAACTCGGGAGACCAGAAGGCCGCGAAAGCGCTGGCGCTGAAAGTCTTGCAGGAATTCGACGGTTGCGATTACGTGGTCCTGCCATCCGGCTCCTGCGCCGGCATGATACGTGTGCATTACCCGGCGCTGTTCAAGGACGACCCGGCCGTCATCGAATCAATCAAGCGCCTGTCCGCCCGCACCTATGAACTGACCGATTTCCTGGTCAATGTCGCCAAGCTCCAAAGCATTCCAGGCGACTATTCCGGTTCGCTGACCTATCACGATTCCTGCTCCGGTCTGCGCGAAATGGGCGTGCAGGCGCAGCCGCGCGCGCTGCTGGCGAAAATGCCGGGCGTGAAGCTGACCGAGATGCGTGAATCCACGACTTGTTGCGGTTTCGGCGGAACCTTTTCGGTCAAGTTCGGCGATATCTCGGCGCGCATGGCCGACAACAAATGCGAGCATATCGCCCAGACCGGTGCCGGCGCCATCGTCGCCGGCGATCTGGGCTGTTTGATTAACATCGAAGGCCGCTTGCGACGACGTGGTGACCTCGAAACCCGCGTACTGCATATCGCCGAAGTCCTGGCTGGAGAGAACGCATGCAAGTAACGGCGATGCATTTCAAGCGCAAAGCGGGCGAGAACCTGCGCAATGAAAAGCTGCAAAAGGCGTTGGAAAAGCTCCAGACCAAGTTCGTCGATGGCCGCGCGGCGGCGATCGCGGAGCTGTCGAACTTCGGAGAAATCCGCGACGCCGCCGCGGAAATCCGTGACAAGGTCATCCGCAATCTCGACCGTTACCTGCTGCGTTTCGAGCAGGAAGCGACCGCGCGCGGTGCGGTGGTGCACTGGGCCGAGACTGCCGACGAGGCGAACCGGATCGTGGCCGAAATCGCGCACCAGCATGGCCTGCACAAGGTGGTGAAATCGAAGTCCATGGTTTCGGAGGAATGCGGTCTCAATGACGCGCTCGAAAGCCA
>DATICK010000115.1:0-32785 GCA_035456865.1 Sulfuricaulis sp. | reverse complement strand
GCGCCTGGCAAACATCAAACGCAGGGCGCGGATTGTCTCACATTTTATGATTTAGTGCTTCAGCCTCGGAAATCCGCTTCTATAAAGGACGGTTAGGTCGCGGGGGGCGGCTTTCCGTCAGTCATCGTCAACGGCCCAGAGTTTCACCGACGTGTGATCAATCTCGGCGGGCGGGCGAACCGCCCTGAAGCTCTCGACAATAGACCCGCTTTCGATTTTTCGCTCCAGCGCAAGCACGGTATGTATTTCGTGGTCGCAAAGGCTGGCCGCGAAATCAACCTCCTCACGCGCGGCCGTTAACGCCGCCGTCCGGTCAGGCGCGCCATGGTGCTGCACGAAATGAGTGGCCAGACGCTCGATAACAGCCTGAAGCTCCTCATCGCTGATTTCGTATACTGCCACGAGAGTGCTCCACCCGAAACTCACGGTACCCAGAAAGCCGTGGCGAAAGGCCTGCCACTGCTTGCTGTTCAGCGAGCCCGAATCAATATCCAGAAATACAAAGGACCCCGGCACCGCCCACTCGCCGGGAATGGCCGGTTTCTCGTAGACACGACTGTCCGAGTCATCGAGACGTATGGTGTGAGGGAAACGCATGATTTTGATCGTACACCGTCAGCCAGCAGCTAGCGACCCTGAACATCACGCTCGCGGAAACATGCATGCCTGGCCACCGCGCCGCAGAGCGTAATGACACAATTCATGCGTGAATATGCCGACGGGTGTCCGGCCAAGGGATTTACTTCCGCGATGACATTCTGTTTGAATGAATACAGACCTGCCCGGCGTACAAAGGGTCAAGCGCCGTATTCCTCGACAAGCCCGGAGGGATCCACCATGAGCCGAGAATCAAAGATCAGCCGCAGAAGCTTCGTCAAACTATGCGCTTCGGCGGCCGTCATGATCGGCGCCAATCCGAAGCTGCTGGCGCAAGCGGATGGCGAATTCCACCGTCATCACCGCGCGCGACTGGTGGATGTCGACGGCCGTGCCGTCACGCCCTCCGGCCTGAAAGTCGGAGAAAATTACCTCTTCCATTATCCTTATGTTGCCACGCCCTGTTTCCTTCTAAATCTCGGACGCCCGACGGAACGGGACACGCTGCTGCAAACCGAGAAGGGGAAATCCTATCGCTGGCAGGGCGGCGTGGGCCCGCAGCGCTCCGTCGTCGCCTTCTCCGCCATCTGCGCGCACAAGATGTCGTATCCGGCCGATGAGGTGAGCTTCATCAATTATCGTCATCAGGCCGTCAGCTTCCGGAACAAAGACGAGGCGATCACCCAGCGCTCGCAAGTCATCTACTGTTGTTCTGAAAAAAGCGTTTACGACCCCTTGCAAGGGGCGCGCGTGCTCGGCGGCCCGGCGCCTCAACCCCTGGCGGCGATCCTGCTGGAGCATGACGAGCGCGACGGGTCGCTTTACGCTGCCGGCATTTACGGAGGAGAAATGCTCGACCAGTTCTTCGAGAAGTTTTCCTTCCGTCTGTCGCTTGAGTTCAAGACAGCCAACATCCGCGAAGAAGTGACCCGCACCGCCACCGTCATACCCTTGACCCAATACTGCCGTACGCAGGTGCTGTGTTGACGCGGACGCCACCACGCTGAATAACCAGCTACCGGATGGAACGTCTGAGAAAATCGGCCAGCGCGGCATGACCTTCTGCCGCCGCCACCGTCGCCGGCGTGCGCCCAGAAGCATCGGTGGCGCGCGCGTCAGCGCCATGGGCCAGCAACATTTTGGCGATTTTGAGAGACCCCGTGGCGGCCACATAGTGTAATGCCGTCTCTCCCCGATCGTCCCGGGCATTTACCTGCAACGATTTGTCCCCGAGCAGCACGCGCACCACCTCGAACCGGTCCTCGTACACCGCCCGCATCAGCGGCGTCCAGCCGTAGATGTCCGCTGCGTTGGCATCGGCACCGGCCGCGAGCAGTTGTCCGACGATCCCCGCGTGACCCCTGGCCGAGGCCAGGGTCACGGCGGTCCAGCCATTCGCCGCCTTGGCGTTCACCGCAGCGCCGCGGGACAGCAACGCGCTCAACGTCGCCGCGTCACCGTCGGTGGCGGCGTACATCAACGCCGTTCCGCCGCGTTGGTTGACGGCGTTCACGTCGGCGCCGGCAGCGAGCAGTGCCTGCACCAGCTTCGCTTGTCCGGCGCCCGCGGCCAGCATCAACGCCGTTCTTCCGTCCTCCGCCGCCCGATTCACGTTCGCGCCCCGGGAAAGCAGGCGCTCGATCAGGGGCAGGTCATGCTGGCGGATGGCGCGGGTCCAGTCCTCACCCGCGCCGGCCCGGGCGACGCTCAATACCAGCGTCAGGCTCAGCGTCAGAATCGATCGTGTTACTTTGCGGAAGACCGTCATGGTGCGGACGGTGTGTACCGCCGGGCGCGAATCGTGGCGGTCTCAGCTAACGGGGTTGTTATGCTCGACCCAGCGGGTGGTCTCGCGCCCTTGCTCTTTTTTCCAGAACGGCGCGTGTGTCTTGAGCGCTTCGATCAGATAGCGGCAGGCATCGAAAGCCGCGGCCCGGTGCGCCGACCACACCGCCACCAGCACGATGGGGTCGTTCGGCCGCACCTCGCCGACGCGATGAACGATCAAGGCATCCAAGATATCCCATTGCCGTCGGGCCTCGGTGCAAATTCGCTGCAGATTCTTTTCCGTCATTCCCGGGTAGTGTTCCAGCGTCATCGCCTGCACCGCGCGGCCGTCGTTGAAATCGCGCATCGTGCCCACGAAGCTGACAACGGCGCCGTATTTTCCACGCTGGCCCGGCACTCCCTGCTGATAAGCGGCGAGTTCCTCGCACGGATCGAAATCGACGTCGCGCAACTGTACCGTCATCGTCAGCCTCCGGTCACGGGCGGGAAAAACGCCACCTCGTCTCCGTCCTGAACCGCCCGGTCGAGATCGGCGTATTGCATGTTGACCGCCACCAGCGTATTCACCGGTAACGGCCGGTTTCCCGACACGCGCGCCCATACCTGCGCCACGCTCGTCACCGTGGCGTCGTCGATGGTGTCGCTCGCACGACCCATGCGCTCACGCAACGAAGCAAAGTATCGGATCTGCACGGACATGCGCGATATTTCCGGGAGCCGGCTACTTCACCACCCCGCAGGCGATGCGCGCCCCGCCGCCGCCGAGCGGCTGCGGCTGATCGGAGTAATTGTCGCCACCGGCGTGGATCATCAGCGACCGGCCCTTGAGATCGGTGACTTTCAGCCGCGGCGCGACCAGCCGCAGCTGAGCGCCGCCGTCGGTGCCCACGGTCAGCGCCGGTAAATCGCCCACATGCCCGCGGCCGGTCGGGCCCTCGTGTTTGCCGGATTTATCCGGGTCATAGTGACCGCCGGCGGCGAGACCGGCGGTCATCTTGCCGTCCTTTTCCTTCGCCGCGCAGTCCGGATTTTCGTGCACATGAAAACCGTGCGCGCCGGGCGGCAGGTCTTTGAGATTGATGATGAGCGCGAGACCCTCGGTACTGTCTTCCGCGCGGATCGTCCCGATCGATGGGCCGATGCCTTTTTCACTGATGGCGTGCATCGTCACCATGATCGACGCGGCAAACGCCGGCGCTGCGGACAGCGAAAACACCAGCGGGATCAGAATCAATGTTCTTTTCACGAGTACGCCTCCGTTGTAAGTGCCAGCCAGGCATTATGGCTGCCGGCCCAGGCAAGGCATTTCAGCTCGACGTCGGACGCGGCGGCGCGCTCGCCGGTTTGCGCGCCGGCGCTTCACCCCGGCGCGAAACGTCCTCGTACCAGAGGTTGTGATGTTGTTTGGCCCACTCCACGCTGACATATCCGGTGGTCATGCCCTCGATCGCGCCTTCGGTGCCGAGCGTACCGATATACATGTGTCCGAACGCGATCGCCAGCCAGAACATGGCGCAGACAGCATGGATGACGTTGGCCCACTGCAGGGTCTCGCGGCTCTGCACGAAGTTCGGAAAGTCGAGCGCAAGGCCGCTGATGCAGACGGCCATGCCGAAAGTGGCAATGAACCAGTACCAGATCTTCTCGCCGCCGTTCATGTGCCCGGCGGAGGGATGTTTGCGCCCGACAACGCCGCCGCCCTGCTTGAACCACTCCACGTCGGTCTGATTGGGGATGCTGTAGCGGAACCAGGAGATTAGTTCGAGCAACACACCGACCATGAAGAATGGGCCGAGGTAATTGTGCAGCGTGACCGCAAAGGCGGCGTATGCGCCAAAGCCCTCCAGCCCGAGCCATGGAATCAATATCGCGCGGCCGAACAGCAGGCTCAAGCCTGTGATTGCCATCAGGATGAAGAGCGACGCGGTGTACCAGTGTAACACGCGCTCCGGCAAGCTCCAGCGCTCGACCCTGGCACCCGACGGACGATGCTCCAAGCGCGTCGGGCCGACGACGAAATAGAATATGCCGATGGCCAGAACCGACACGGCGAGTATCCACGGAACGTAGTTTGAAACCGGCCCATTGCGAATCTCGCGCCAGTTCTGCCCGCCGTTCTGGATCAGCACGTTGGTGGTGTACGGACCCGACGCCGACGTGTAACCCTGCGAGCCTTCGCGCACGGCACGCCAGTAATTCGCGCGCGGATTGGTCTGCTGTTGTTGCTGCTGCTGTTCTGCGGATGACTGAGCGTACGCCGGCTTGAACATGACATATACGTAACCACCGAGCGGGAACAAGGTCACCCCGGCCAGAATCAGCGCGAGACTCCAGAGAAAAATGCGCCGGTGGCGGCGCGTGCGTGTCGTCGATAATTGATTCGTGGCTGTCTTGGTTCTGATCATGCCCAGGGGCCTCCTACGTGGTTCAGTGATCGCTCTGGGTCGTGAGCAATCGAGTGCGCATCTCGTTCAAACGCTGCGGCGCGGGTGGGCTCTCCCACTTCTGCTTGACCTGTTCGCCGCGGCCGCCCGTCCATGGTTCTTGCACATGTCCGCCCGTGCACGCGGTGAAGCTCAGCAATGCCACCAGCAGTATCATCAGGCATCTCGTCAGCGGCATCGGTATCATGGCGGTGCGCGTCAACGGTCGGTTTGCACCTGATTGAAGCGCGCCGCCAGTTGCTTCTGCTGTTCCGGCATCGCCTGCTTCTCCACCAGCGGATCCTTCGCCCCCTTGTACACGCCCGGCTTGTGCAGGATCACGTCCGGCGATTCGTAACAACCGGCGAGCATGCTGCCGAGCACCATGGTCACCGCCATCAACCAGTTCGCGCGCATAGCGACTCCGTGTCAATCCATCAACAATGTCCGTTCCCCGCGGTTGCGGGCGCGTGCTCAACCCTTGTAGGCGACTTCCCAGCCCCAGGTCTGCGGACGTCCGCCGCGCTTGAGCACGCGCTTGCGGTAGATGTCCGCCACCACGTCGCCGTCACCCGCGACCAAGGCCTTGGTAGCGCACATCTCGGCGCACAGCGGCAGCTTGCCTTCGGCGATGCGGTTGCGTCCGTACTTCTTGTATTCCTCGGCCGAGCCGTCGGCCTCGGGCCCGCCGGCGCAGAACGTGCACTTGTCCATCTTCCCGCGCACGCCGAAGGCCGAGGCCTGCGGGTATTGCGGCGCGCCGAAGGGACAGGCGTAGAAGCAGTAACCGCAGCCGATGCACAGGTCCTTATTGTGCAGCACGATGCCGTCGGGCGTGGTGTAGAAACAGTCGACCGGGCACACCGCCGCGCATGGCGCGTCGGTGCAGTGCATGCATGCCACCGAAATCGACTTCTCACCTGGCACGCCGTCGTCCAGCGTCACCACCCGGCGGCGGTTGACGCCCCATGGCACCTCGTGTTCGTTCTTGCATGCGGTCACGCAACCGTTGCACTCGATGCACCGCTCCGCGTCACACAGGAATTTCATTCTCGCCATGACTCTGTCTCCTAGTTACGCCGGCCGCACCCGGCACAGGGTGGTCTTGGTTTCCTGCATCATGGTCACCGCATCGTAACCGTAGGTGGTCGCGGTGTTGACCGCCTCGCCCAACACATACGGATCGGCGCCCGGCGGGTATTTGGCGCGCAAGTCCTCGCCCTGAAATACGCCGCCGAAATGGAACGGACACCACACCGTGCCCGCGCCGACTCGGCGCGTGACCATGGCCATGACCTTGATCTTGCCGCCCTCCGGTCCCTCGATCCAGACCGTCTGACCATCACGCACGCCGGCGTTGTTCGCGTCCACCGGGTTGATCTCGACGAACATATGCTGCTGCAGTTCGGCAAGCCACGGATTGGACCGGGTCTCGTCACCACCGCCCTCGAACTCGGTCAGGCGCCCGCTCGTGAGAACCAACGGATACTCCTTCGAGTAATCCTTGACCTGGATCGAGGCGTAACGCGTCGGCAAACGATAGAAAAGTTTCTTGTCCGGGTACGTCGGGAACTTTGCCACCAGGTCGTGGCGAGGTGTGTACAGCGGCTCGCGGTGCACCGGCACCGGGTCCGGGAGCTCCCAACACATGGCGCGCGCCTTGCCGTTGCCGAACGGGGCGCAGCCGTGCCTGATCGCCACCCGGATGATGCCGCCCGAGGGATCAATCTTCCAGTTGACGGCGTCCGGCTTGTCTTTGCCGAGCTTGAGAATCGCCTCGAGCTCCTTCTTGGTCAGGTCCTTATCCCAGCCGAGTTTCTGGAGGATGCCGTAGGTGAACTCCGGATAACCGTCCTTGATTCCCGCGCCGGCGGAGTAGCTGCCCTCGGCCAGCATGTTCACCCCGTCCTTCTCCACGCCCCAGTTGGCGCGGAAATTGAGGCCGCCCTTCGATACCGGTTTGCTGGTGTCGTAGAGCAGCGGCGTGCCCGGGTGTTTGAGCTGCGGCGTGCCCCAGCATGGCCACGGCAGGCCGTAGTATTCGCCGTTGCACGGACCGCCCTCGGCCAGGAGCGAGGTGGTGTTGAACGTGCCCCAGTTCTGCTGGTGCAGCTTCAGCCGCTCCGGGCTCTGGCCGCTGTAGCCGATGGTCCAGGTACCGCGGTTGATCTCGCGCAGCGTGTCCTCGAGATCGGGCTCGTTCTTGTCCACGCGGATGTGCTTGAACATCTCCTTCTCGAAACCGAGCTTCTTGGCCAACAGATACAGAATCTCCTGGTCGGTCTTGCATTCGAACAAAGGCTCGATCACCTTATCGCGCCACTGCAACGAGCGGTTCGAGGCCGTCACCGAGCCGTAGGTCTCGAACTGGGTCGTGGCCGGCAGCAGCCAGACGTTGTTCTTGCGGTCGTGCATCACCGACGACACGGTCGGATAGGGATCGATGATGACCAGCGACTCGAGCTTGTCGAACGCTTTGCGCTCGTTAGGGCCGCGACTCTGGCTGTTGGGCGCGTGCCCCATGAAGATCACCATCTTCACGGGGCTGCGCTGCGACATGTTGGCGGGATCTTCCAGCACCGCGTCGTGCCAGCGCGATACCGTGATGCCGCTCATATTCATCGGCTTGATCTTGCCGCCCTTGCCATCGTCGTACTCGCGCTGGTCGAAGCGTGCCGCCAGCCAGTCAAAATCCACATCCCACACCCGCGCCCAGTGCTTCCAGGCGCCTTCGGCAAGCCCGTAATAGCCGGGCAAGGTATGACTGTTCGGGCCAACGTCGGTCGCGCCCTGGACGTTGTCGTGACCGCGGTAGATGTTGGAACCGCCACCAGAGATGCCGATGTTGCCGAGCGCAAGCTGCAGGCAGTTGTAGCTGCGCACGTTCGCGGTACCGTGGTGATGCTGCGTGCCGCCCATGCACCACACCAGCGTGCCGGGCCGGTTCTTCGCCATCAACTCGGCGACTTTGGCGATCTGCTCCTTGGAGGCGCCGGTTACGTCCGCGACCACGTCGGGCGGATATTTCTTGACCATTTCGCGCACGTCGTTCATGCCGTACACGCGCTGACGGATGAATTCCTTGTCCTCCCAGCCGTTCTCGAAGACGTGCCACAGCACGCCCCAGATGAACGCGGTGTCGGTGCCGGAACGGATGCGCACGTAGTAGTCGGCGTGCGCCGCGGTGCGCGTGAAGCGCGGTTCGACCACGATGATCTTGGAACCGTTCTCTTTGCCACGCAGAACATGCTGCATGGCTACCGGATGCGCCTCGGCCGCGTTGCTGCCGATGAACAACATGCTCTTGCTGTTGTGCTGGTCGTTGTAGGAATTGGTCATCGCCCCGTAACCGAAACTCGCCGCGGTACCGGCCACGGTGGTGGAGTGACAGATGCGCGCCTGATGGTCCTGGTTGTTCGAGCCCCAGAACCGTATGAACTTGGTTTGCAGGTACGATTGCTCGTTATTGTGCTTCGAGCCGCCGGTCATGAACACCGCGTCCGGGCTGAACTTCTTGCGCAGCTCGAGCATCTTGTCGCCAACCTCGTTGATTGCCTGGTCCCACGAGATGCGCTGCCACTTGCCGTCGACGAGCTTCATCGGATATTTCAGTCGCCGCTCGCCGTGGCCGTGTTCGCGCACCGAGGCGCCCTTGGCGCAATGCGCGCCGAGATTGAACGGATGGTCGAACGCCGGTTCCTGGCGCGTCCACACGCCCTCCTGCACGGTGGCGATGATGCCGCAGCCGACCGAGCAGTGGGTGCAGATGGTGCGTATGTTCTTCGCCGCCGCCTTCGGGTCGATATCCTGCGCGGTCTTGGCGCTCGCCTTCTTCATGATCGAAAACGGCAGCGCCGTGGCGGCGGCGATGCCGCCGAGCGCGATCCCCGAGCGCCGCAGGAACGTGCGCCGGTCGATCATCTCCGCGAACGCCGAACCGCCCGCCGTCGCGGTCTGGCCCGGATGCGAATCCTGTTTGCGTATCAGCTTCATGGCTCGCCTTCCTCCTGACTCATGCTGAATGCCGCCGCGCCGGTTACAGGCCGGCGGTGCGGTAGTAATCCTGGATGTGCGGCGTGACGCGATAGCCTTTCGATTCCGGTATTGGTACCGCTTCCGCTTCGGGTTGTGGCTGCGCCACGACGTCGCGGGTCAAGAGCGCAACCGCCGTCACCCCGCCGCCGAGCAGCACGTCCTTCAGGAATTCGCGGCGACTCTTGGAGCGTCCGCGCTCGCTGCCCGAATGTTCCTTGCTCATGATAGTGTCCTCATTGTCTCTGCTGTCGCTTTACCGTCCGGTCGGACTCACACCAGCATCGAAAAGTGCGTGCGCTCGACCTCCAGAAACCGCTCTCCCAGCAACGCCACCGCGCGATAGAACCGCGCCGCCTGCGCCACCGCCAGATCGCCGAAGAACCGCCCCATCCACGGCGCGATGTGCTTGGCGAAGAACTCGCGCTGTTGCGCGAACGTGACCTCCGCGCCACTCATCACCAGCAGGCTCATGATTTCGCACAACGCCGCCGCGTGATCCTCCGGTTCGTGCGCCTGCTCCTGCCGCTGCAATCCGAAGTGCTGCAAATCCACGCGCAACTCGGCCAGCGGCTTCTCCATCAAAAATCCGGTCATATACCACGAGCCGTAGGGCACCAGTTCGCCGCGACCGATCCCGATGAAGAGATCCTGGTACTCCTCCGCGAGCGCCTCGACCCGCGCGCCAGCGGCGCTCTGCTTCAGGGTCGCCCAAGCCGCCGTCATGGTGGCGTCGCCCTTCGTCTCCGCCACCGGGATCCGTTGCAGCATCCCCAGCAGCGCCGCGTCCGGCGGCCTGGCGAGGAGCGCACCCAGCAGCGCGTACACATCCGCCCGGGCTTGTTCGATGTCGCCGAGCGTCTCCTGATCGGGGAGCGCTTCCACGTTCGTGGTCATGCCGCCCTCCGATTTCGTTCACGATCTACAGCAAGAACCACACCAGCGCGCGCGGGATGATGGCGGAAACAAAAGACATCAGAATCCAAGCCATAGTCCTCACGGCGACGACAACCGGGACAAAATGACACAGTGGCGTAACGTTCTGACCGCATCACTCGACGCCCTCCCGACGCTTGGCATCGGCGCGAAACACTTCGCGCACGCGGCAGTCACCGCACATCTGCACGCGCCGCAGCGCCTCGGCACCCTGATACATCCAGTGCCCCTGGAGTTTTTGCGTCATCCGGTCCATCAGCTTGCGCGTGGCGAACGGCTTGCCGCAGACGACGCAATAGAACGGCTCCTCTTGATTGAGCACGCGCGCGCGGCGCCGTTCCGAGGCGCCGTACAGATAACGCGGCGCGAGCCGGATCGCGCTCTCGGGACAGGCGGTCTGGCACAATCCGCACTGCACGCAATTGGCTTCGATGAAATTGAGCTGCGGCAGGTCGCCACCGTCGGCCAGCGCCCCCGCCGGACAAACGCTGACGCAGGACATGCACAGCGTGCAGGCCGCGCGGTCGATCAGAATCTCGCCGAACGGCGCGCCCTCGGGCAGCGGCACGGCCGCACGCGGTGCCGGCGCCACGGCATGCAGATGTTCGATCGCGAGCCGCAGCAGGGTGCGTTTTTCGTCGATGCCGGCGAAAGTCGCGCGCGGAGCTGAACGCCGCACCGGTATCGCGGCAAGTTCGTTCAGAACCGCCTGGTCGTCGCCCTCGATCAGGCGTATGAGCGAAGCCGGATATCCCATGCCCTCGAGGATCGCGCCGGCAAAAACGACCTGTTCGCTCACGGCGCCGGCGACGCTGCGCAGCAACGGCGCGCCGGGCAACAGCGCGACGCACTCGGCGCCGTAGGCGAGCACCGACAGCCACGCGTCCATGCCGAGCGAACCGAGCTCGGCCAGTTCGAAGGGAATGACGTTTCCAGGCAGGCGCGGCGCCAGCGCGGC
This sequence comes from Sulfuricaulis sp., assembly GCA_035456865.1. GTDB lineage: Bacteria > Pseudomonadota > Gammaproteobacteria > Acidiferrobacterales > Sulfurifustaceae > Sulfuricaulis. The sequence continues at coordinate 22,051 of DATICK010000115.1, read as the reverse complement.
CAGGCGTTCGCGCCCGCTCTCGGCGTCGTACAGCAGCAACACCGGCCGCGTGCCCGCGTCGGCGTAATAAGCCTTGATCACCGCCGCCAGCCGCTGCAGCTGATCGGCTACCGTCGGATAAACGTAGGTCATGGCGCCCGTCGGGCAGACCGTCGCGCACAGGCCCGCCCCCTGGCACAGGTAGGGATCGACACTCACCTCGTCGCGCATCGAGATGATGGCATTCGTCGGGCAGGCATCGAGGCAGCGTGTGCAACCGGTCAGGCCGCTTTCTCCATGTGCGCAGATGTCCGGGTTGTAGCGGAAGAAGCGCGGCTTCTCGAATTCGCCGACCATTTCCTGCAGTTCGGCCACGGCGCGCTCAAGCGCCGTGGCGTCACCACCCGGAGCGTAGTATCCGGGCGGCGGCAATTCGTAGCGCAGGAACGGCGGATCGGTGAGATCGAGCACCAGGTCGAAATGGGTCCACGGACTTTCGAGCTTCTGCAGCAGATTCATGGCGCCACCCGGCGTCGCGGCCGCAACGATCACAGCGAACTGGCCGAGATGGCCGGTGACCTGTATCACCTTTTCATGCAGCACCGGCACGTCGCTGGCAGCGGCGCGCGTATCCGTGGTCGGCGCCGATCCCGCGTCGCTCTGCACCAACACGGTGCAACGCAACGGCGGAGACAGGCGCGCAGCGGCCGCCAGCGCCTCGGCCGGCGGACCGATCACGGCCACCGCGCCGGTTGAACGATAGGCCACCGCCGAGGTCGGCGTTACCGCCACCTCGCGCATGGCCGCGAGCGCGGCGCGGCGGGCGCGGCCGTCCGCGGTCGTTTCGGCGAGCGTGAATTCCGGGTTTTCGCCGGGTGACGCGCCCATGTCAGCCCTCCTTGTCTGCGCCCGGAGCCGGCGTCGGCACGGAGCTGGATCCGGTCTGTCCCGGTGCGGGTTTCCCGGGTTCGAGCAGCGCCTGCTTCGCTTGTTCCTCGATCGCGGCGGCGGCGCGTTCCATTTCCTCGCGCATCTCGTGCGTGATCACGGAACCCAGCGGCTCATAGCCGTGGCAGTCGTAGTATTCGCTGTCGAGCGGGCAGCGTTCGTTGAACAGCCCCGAATGAAACATGCGCCGCAGCGCGCGCACACGCAGCGCCTCGCTCACGCCGGACGACATGAAGGGGCGATAGTCCGAATCCTGGCCAAGCGACTCGATCGGGGGCATGTCGGCGTCCGTCAGCACCGGTGACGGTGTCACCGGTGAATCCACCGGGCTCAGTGGCGCAGATGCAGCGGTTTCCTCTGCGCCAGAGGATGCCGGCGATTCCGCTTCGGCGCGCGCCTGCGTCTTGCGGCGCGACCAGCGGCGCAGCAGCCCGCCTCCCGCCGGCGGTGAAATTTCGTCGGCCGCGGCTTTCGCTGCCGGAGCAGTCTTGTCAATCGTTCGGTTCACGCTGGCCTCCACAACCCGCGCCCGGCTCGCGCTTGCGGCGCTGGCGCGGCTCCTCCGGCACATGGTATTCGAGCACGAACTCCTCCACGGTCCGATAGACCTCGGGCGGCATCGGCGCCGAGAACACCTCGTTGCCCGATTCACTGTGCGACAAGGCGTCGATATATTCGATGCTGACCTGGGTCGGAATGAATTCACCGCCGCTGTCGCGGTGTCCGAAGACGTACACGCACGGTTTGTCGCCGATCAGGTTGTAGTAATAGCTGTCGGTCTCGGATACGTTCAGACTGAGCACCAGGCCGGTCCAGAGATACTGCTCCGATTCCGGTCCGGAGCGCGCCACGCGCCGTTCGCGCGCGGTCCCGAACGATTCACCCGCCACCACGCCGAGCACGCGCCAGCGCTCGGTAATCCACGGGTTGCCGTGCACGGCCTCGCGCGCGGTCAATACCGCGAGCGTGATTCGGTTGCTCGTGCCGGTAACAGATGTCGTGCTCATGTCGCGAAAATGTTTCCCCGGATAACGTTCATTTCGAATTCCGTGATATGGCAAGTTACGTACCATCGCGCGTTTCACCTGTCGTGGCTTTATGGCGCGAAAAATTCGTAAGCCACATTAAAATCATTGGTACAAAACAACGCAGGCGTTCCGTCGTTGCGTCATTTTGTCCTAGTTCATTCGCGGCACGACGCCGGCGCCGGCACCGCGCGGCTTCCGTCTTGCGGTCAAATCACGGGTTTCACCGGCTTTCTCTTGGCGGTATGTTTCTTGCTGCCGGCACTGAACTACTTAGCGCGAGAAACCGGAGCCAGCGTGTCCGCCGCGGATTCGACATCGACCCGACTCATCGACCGCTTCGACCGGCGGGTGACCTACGTACGGATATCGGTCACCGACCGCTGCGACTTCCGCTGCGTCTATTGCATGAGCGAGACGATGACGTTCCTCCCGCGCGCCGAGGTGCTGTCGCTGGAGGAAATCCTGTTCGTCGCGCGCGCATTCATCGAACTCGGCGTCACCAAGATCCGCCTCACCGGCGGCGAGCCGCTGGTGCGAAAAAATGTGCTGTGGCTGGTGCGCGAGATCGGCCAGCTGCCGGCGTTGCGCGAGCTGGTGCTCACGACCAACGGATCGCAGCTGGAGAAGCTGGCCCCCGAGCTGCGCACCGCCGGGGTGCGGCGCATCAATATCAGCCTCGACAGCCTCGACCCGGAGCGCTTCCGCCGCATTACCCGCGTCGGCGACCTGGCCAAGGTGCTGCGCGGCATCGCGGCCGCGCAACGCCAAGATTTCGAGCGGCTCAAGATCAATGCCGTGGTCCTCAAGCACCGTAATCACGACGAGGTCACGGGGCTGACCCGTTTCGCGATCGACCGCGGCATGGACGTGAGCTTCATCGAGGAGATGCCGCTCGGCGTCATCGGCGATCACGACCGTGGCGAGGCCTACTACTCGAGCGACCGCATCAAGGCCGACCTGGAGCGGGAGTTCACGCTGCTGCCGACGACCGAGACCACCGGCGGTCCGTCGCGCTACTACCGCGTCGCCGGCACCGACACGCGCGTCGGTTTCATCTCGCCGCATTCGCACAACTTCTGCGGTTCCTGCAACCGCGTGCGCCTGACTACCGAGGGCCGCCTGCTGCTGTGCCTGGGGCAGGAATTTTCCGCGGACCTGCGGGCCGTAGTCCGCGGCTTTCCCGGCGATCTCGATCGCCTCAAGGAGACGATCATCGCCGCTATGGCCATCAAGCCGAAGGGCCACGAGTTCAACCTGTCGGCACAACCGGTAATCCTGCGTCACATGAACGTCACGGGAGGATGACATGGATGCCCTCTATCGTCCGGTCATGAGCCATGCCGGCCTGGCGCCGACCCACCCGGTCACGGCGACGGATGAATACGGCGAACGGCGCGAGCTGCGGATCGCCGGGGAGTTTCCCCTGACGCTCAAGGTGGACGAACGCGAGGTGGTGACGCTCATGACGCTCGGCACCCACCCGGAGGAATTGGCGCTCGGTTACCTGCGCAACCAGCGGCTCGTCGAACGCATCGAAGATATCCGCGCCGTGACCGTGGACTGGGACCGCGGCCTGGTGCGGATCGAGACCACGCACGGACGGGGCATCGTCGACTGGGAGAAGAAACTCGCCAACCGCACCGTCACCACCGGCTGCGGCCAAGGCACGGTGTTCTCCTGCACCCTCGACAAGCTCTACGACGTGCGGCTGCCGCGCGTGCGGGTGCGCCAGTCGCTCATCTACGGCCTGTTGCGCGCGCTGTCCGATCACAACGAGATCTATCGCTCCGCCGGCGGAGTGCACGGCTGCGCGCTGTGCCGGGAAACCACGCCGTTGATCTTCGTGGAGGACGTCGGGCGCCACAACGCCGCGGACGCTATCGCCGGGCGCATGTGGCTCGACCGCGTTCCCGGCGGCGACAAGATCTTCTACACCACCGGGCGGCTGACCTCGGAGATCGTCATGAAGGCCGCACACATGGGCATCCCAGTGCTGCTGTCGCGTTCCGGCATCACGAACATGGGGCTCGAGCTCGCCCGTGAGCTCGGCATTATCATTATCGCGCGCGCCAAGGGAAATCACTTTCTCATCTACCACGGCGCGGATAACGTGGTGTTCGACGCGCCCCCGCCCGTGCGGCCGACGGCCGAGGCCGCGGTGGAAACGTCGTGAGCGCGACCCCGCCCGCCGAAGCCGCCGCCCAATCGGCGCCGACCCAGGTGGCGCCGAACTCCCGTTTTCTGAGTGTGAAGCAGGTCGCCGAATACCTCGACGTGCATGAAAAGAAGATCTACGCGCTCGCCGCCGACGGCGTCATCCCCGCCACCAAGATCACGGGTAAGTGGTTGTTTCCGCGCGATCTCATCGACCAGTGGCTCTTGGAGTCGAGCCACGGCGGCGTGCTCGCTGACCGCCTGCTGATCGCCGGCAGCGACGATCCGTTGCTGTACCGCGCGATCATGCAACTGGTGAACGAGGTCCAGGGCCGCGCGCTCATCGGCTACACCACCACCGGGACCCAGCTCGGATTGTCGCTGCTCGCGCGCCGGCGCGCGGACGTGTGCGCCATGCACTGGGGTCCGGCCGGCGAGAGCGAGCAGCGTCATCTCGCGGTCGTCCGCCAGTATCCGCAACAGCGCGAGTGGGTCATCGAGCGCGTCTTTTACCGCCAGCAGGGCCTGATTCTCGCGCCCGGCATGCGCCCGGCCGACGGCGATCTGACGCCGCTGTTCGCGAGCGGGGTACGCTGGGCCATGCGTCAGGAAGGCGCCGGTTCGCAGCGTTATCTGCGCGAGACGCTCGCGCGTCACGGCGTCGACCCCTCGGCGCTGCGCGTGACCGCGCGCGCCCATTCGGAGCGCGAGGCGGCAGCGCTGATCGCGATGGATCAAGCCGACGTGGCGCCCGGGGCGTGCGCCGCGGCCGCCGAGTTCGGACTGGATTTCCTGCCGATCGGCTGGGAAGCTTACGATCTGGTGCTGCGCCGCGGCGTCTACTTCCGCACGCTGTTCCACAAGCTGCGCGAACTGCTGCGCGGCGACGAGTGCCAGCGCTGGGCGCAGCTGCTCGGCGGCTACGACTTCAGCGACAGCGGCAAGCTGATCGGAAGCAACTGAGCATCAGCCGAGCGCGATGTCGCCGTCCACGCGATGCGTAAGATTGAGCGCCGGCATCGACAGCGTCATCTGAACGGGCAGTGTTTCGTCGCCGCGAATCTTTCCCGCTGCGCGCGCCGTGCGTATCGCCTGCTCGATCTCGCGCTGCGAGGTGATCCCGACTTTCTTCAGGAATTTCCTGATCTCGATGTTGAGCATTTCCTCGTTGAGGACCATTTCATCCATAGATCGCCTCCTTGTTTGATGTGGCCGCGGTGCTGATGCGGCCGTTGGCCGTGCGCACCGTCGCCTCGTTCACCGGCACCGGTCGGCGCAACAGCGTCACCTGAAACACGCTTCCCCGTCCGAGACTCGACTCCACCGTGATGTGCCCGCCATAGCGGCTCACCAGGCCATAGCTGACGGACAACCCGAGGCCGATGCCGTGGCGCGGATCGGTGGTGAAGAACGGATCGAAGATCCGCTTGAGCTGCTCCGGTGCGATCCCGGGACCGTCGTCGCGCACGCTGATCGTGACGCCGCCGTTTTCGCCGTCACCCGTAGCGATCTCGATCGTGCCGTCGTGCCGCACGGCGTTCGCCGCGTTCACGATCAGGTTGATGAGTACCTGCTCCAGATCGAAGACGTTGGCGCCGACGATATTTCGCGCTTCGAGCCGGGTCGAAAGCCGGATGGATTTCCCCTTCAGCACGTGCGTCACCAGCGGCAGCACGTCCCGGACCACATGATTCACGTCCACGTTTTCGACCGGCCGCTCCGTGGGCGTTTCGTGCGCGAACTGGATCAGGCTCGTCACGATGTGCCGGATGCGCTCCACCTGCTGGGTGATGAGTTCCATCTCCCTTGCCACGGGCTGAGCGTCGTGGCCCAGCTCGGCCGCCAACACTTCCAGGTTGCCGAGGATCACCGCCGCCGGATTGTTGATCTCGTGCGCCACGCCGGCCGCCATCTGGCCGAGCGCCGACAGCTTTTCCGCGAAAACCAGCTGTTCCCGCGTCTGCGCGAGCTGTGACACCGTCGCCTCCAGCTCGGCGTTTTTCTGCGCCAACTCCCGCGTGCGTTCCGCCACCTTGGCCTCGAGTGCATGTGCCGCGCGCTGGATCTCACGGTTGCGTTCCTGAAGCAAATCGAGCATCGCGTCGAACTGGCGCGCGAGCTCGCCGACCTCGTCGTGGGAACCGACCGGGCCGATGCGCCGGTCTTCGCCCGCCTGGGTGGCACGCACCACCGCGGTCATGCGTTCGATCGGCTTGAAGATGGTGCGCACGCCGCGCACGGCGATCCACGCCGCCACGGCTGTGGCGGCGAAGAACAACGCGAGCAGCAATGCCGCCGCCCGATAATGCGCGGCACGAAACGCGCCCTCGCGGAAACCGACGTGCAGCGCGCCGATCCACTGTCCATTGACGTCATAAAGCGGCCCATAGGCCGAAATGAATCCGTCACCGCCGAGACGATCGAGCCGCGTCCAGATCCCGCCACTGTCTTGAGTCCGCATGTTCGTACGCAGGGAAATATGCTCGCCTTCCGGAGCGCTCACACCGGAGGTCGAGCCCGCGATACGGACGTCGCCGAGCATCAGCGTCACAATCGGTTCCGCCCCGGCCGGCAGGGTTCCGTTGCCGAACACGCGCCCGCGAATTGCATCGAGCAACGCCGTGTTGTGGTTGAGCAACACGGCACCGTCGAGCACCATCCGCACGCGGCCCTGCTCGTCGGTGATCGGCTGCGCCACCCGCAGCATCAAGGCGTTCCGCTGCGCCGGGGGTGCGCCGGGTTCGCTTCCTGCGGCAGCGATCCGGGCCCGCGACACGAGTTCGGCGTTCTCGCGGCGCAGATCTTCCGTCGTGAACACCTCGAGCGCACCATCGGCGATCCCGCGCGATGCGCGATCGGTCAGCGGGCTTGGTTTGCTGCTTCGCCCAGCGCCCGCGGCGGGTTCGTAGAGCCATTCACCGGCGACGCCGGTGAGATGCAGAAAGGCAAATCCCTTGTCGTCGCGCACCTGACGCAACGCCCGCGCCACGGCGGGGCCGTTGGCACGCTGCAGCGCCAGCTTGAAAGCCGGCGATTGCGCGAGTTGTTGCACGTGAACCTGATATTCGTCGCCCAACTGACGCAACGCGCCGCGCGCGAGCGCCAGGTCGTCATGCACAGAGAAGAACAGCGTTTCCAGGGTGTAACCGTTCAGCCAGTAGAGCGTGTACCCCAGCGTTGCGGCCATGGCGAGCAACAAGGGCAACAACACCAGCACCAGCAGCTTGTAGCGCAGCGCCGAACGGTACCGCTCAAGCAGGGTCTTCCACACGGGCCGGTCTCACCTCCAGCGCTTCCGTCGCCCGACTAACCCGGTCGTACCGTTTCCGGCCACGCGGTCAGTTTACGTTCGAGCGTCTTGCGCGATATGCCAAGCCGGCGTGCTGCTTCCGACTTGTTGCCACGCGTGATGTCGAGCACGCGCAACGTGTGATGCCTTTCCACCTGATCCAGCGTCCATTCAGCGGGGAATCCGCCGGTCAAGTTCGCAGTCTCTGATGCCGCGCACGGCAAGCCGCCATCCATGCTTTCCCACGGTGGACGCCCCAGCAGCAGCGTCCGCTCCACGACGTTCCTGAGCTCGCGGACATTTCCCGGCCACTGACAGGCCTGAAGCCGCGCCAGTTCCTCGCCGCTGAAAACGTACGGCGCGACACCCAGCGTTCCCGAAAGCAGGCGCGAGAAAAACGCCACGAGTTCCGGGATGTCCGCGATCCGGTCTCGCAACGCCGGCATGCGCAGCCGCACCACGTTGAGGCGGAAATACAGGTCCTCGCGGAACGCGCCAGACCGTACAACCTGCGTCAAGTCGCGATTCGTCGCGGTAACGAGCCGTACATCCACGGGGATCTCGTGGTCCGCGCCTACCGGACGGATACGTCGGCTCTCCAGCACGCGCAGCAGCTTCGCCTGCATCGGCAGCGGCATTTCCGAGATCTCGTCGAGAAACAACGTTCCGCCGCGCGCGGCGGTGAACAGGCCTTCGCGTGCCTGATGCGCCCCGGTGAAGGCGCCCTTGGTGTGACCGAAGAGCTCGCTTTCGAACAGCTCCGGCGCGATCGCCACGCAGTTCACCGCCACGAAAGACCCGCGCCGCCGGCTGAACCGGTGGATCGCCGCGGCCGCCAACTCCTTCCCGGTGCCCGTCTCTCCCTCGATCAGCACTGAACTCGGTATCGGCGCCAGCAGCCGGATGACGCGGTCCACCTCCTGCATCGGCGGACAGCTTCCGATCATGGCGACGTCGCCGAAGCGCGCTGGATCGGCCGGTGCGCCCTCCGGCGCGCCGGCGCCACGTCCCGCGGCCGGACGCGCCAGACAACGCTCGACCGCCTTCAGCAATTGCTCGACGCGAAATGGCTTGAGAATGAAATCAGCCGCACCGGCGCGCAGGGCGCCGATGGTCGCGTTGAGATCGGCATACGCGGTGATGAAAATAACCGTGGTGTTGTCGCCGGCGGCGCGCAGACTCTCGATCCACTCGAGGCCGGAGCGGCCCGGGAGGCTGATGTCCACGACTAGGATATCGAAACGGCAACGCTGACGAAGTTCTTCGGCGGCTTCCATGGAGTCGACCGCCTCGACCAGACCATAGTCGCGTGCGAGCGCGCGCTGCAGAAAATTGCGGATCCCCGGCTCGTCGTCCACGATCAGGATGGCGGTCTGGCGTTTCACCAGCGCATCGACGGCGGGACGGCGGGCGCCGTCCACGAATAACGGATCTGCCATCTGGTTCATGAGTTCTCCCTCTCGTGACACCACAACGGTCAGTTGTCGGCGTAGAGGACCGCGTGAAAACGCCGGCAAGAATTTGCACCACTAAGAAAATCTGAGATGACGTGAAGAACCTGTTGCCCGTCATCCTGTGTGTCATTTCTACACATGTGGCAACTAAGTTGCGTCAAATTGACGCGGCTGTCAATGCATTTCCATATCACAATCCAAAAAAGTACAGTGTTTGACGAACCCGAAAGCTGGCACCGTAGTTGCAATTACCGCAGATCATTCCCCCACAAAGTGAGGCACGATATGCGTTTATCCCGTATTTCACTGATGTTGCTCTTAGCCGCAACGTTTGTGCTGCTATCGCCCGCCCAAGCCGAACAGAAAGTTCTGCGGCTCGCGACTACCACCAGTACCGAAAATTCCGGGCTGCTCAAGTCCCTCCTGCCTGCCTTCGAAAAAAACTCCGGCTACAAGGTGCACGTCATCGCCGTCGGTACCGGCAAGGCGCTGCGCATGGGCCAGGACGGGGATGTGGATGTCGTGATGGTGCATGCGCGCATGGATGAGGATAAATTTGTCGCTGCCGGCTACGGCATCAACCGCCGTGATCTCATGTACAACGATTTTGTCATCGTCGGACCGAAGCGCGATCCGGCGGGCATTGGCGCCGTGAAGGACCCGGCCGCGGCGCTCGCACGAATTGCGGCGGCCAAAGAAGCGGCGTTCATCTCGCGCGGCGATGAATCCGGCACCTACAAGAAGGAACAGGCCCTGTGGCAGGCGGCTGACATAAAGCCACAAGGAAAGTGGTATCGATCCATCGGTCAGGGCATGGAACAGGCCTTGCAGATCGCGAGTGAAATGCAGGGTTATACCCTGGCCGACCGCGGGACGTGGTTGGCGCTCAGGAAAAAACTCGACCTGGTTATCCTGGTGCAGGGCGACAACCGGCTGTTCAATCCCTACGGCGTCATTGCGGTAAACCCGGCACGTTATCCGGACGTGAATTATCAGGGTGCCATGGCGTTCATCGCCTGGCTCACGTCCCCGGGGGGCCAGAACCAGATTGCCGCTTTCAAGATCGATGGCGAAAATCTGTTCTTCCCCGACGCTATCCAGGCAAAACAGGCGTCACCCAAGTGATCCCATGGAGGAAAATCTCGGACACGCCAGCCTCTACGCACTGCGCCTCCTTTTATCCGGCGATCCGGATTTGTGGAACATTATCGGCGTTTCGTTCAGTGTCTCGGTGCGCGCGATCCTGATCTCGGCGCCGGCGGCGATGGTGCTCGCCTTCCTGCTCGCTTACGCGCGTTTCCCGGCGCGCCTGCCGTTAATATCGACCTTACAGAGCCTGCAGTCGATTCCCACGGTGGTGGTGGGTCTGCTGGTTTACATGCTCCTCTCGCGCCGCGGTCTGTTCGGTGACCTGCACCTGCTGTTCACGCAGACGGCGATGGTGATCGGACAAATCGTGATCGCGTTCCTGTTCGTGGTGCCCATGGCGCACGGGGTGCTGGCGGCCGCCGACCGGCGCGCCTGGGAAACCGCGCGCACCTTGGGCGCCGCGCCGTGGCGCGCGATGTTCACGGTGATGACCGAGCTGCGCTTCGGCCTCCTCGCGGTCGCGATCGCGGCCTTCGCGCGGATCATCACCGAGGTCGGCACTTCAATCATGGTCGGCGGCAACATCGAGAGCGTCACCCGGAATATCCCTACCGCCATTGCGCTCGAGACCAGCAAGGGCGAATTCGCCCAAGGCATCGCCCTTGGGCTGGTGCTGCTGGTGCTCGCCCTGCTGCTCAATGTTTTCCTGGGAATGTTGCAGGGCAAAGGGGAAATGCGATGAACGGCGTGGACGTTTCCCTGCCGATCCTGCGGCTCACGAACATTCGCAAGACGCTCCCGACCGGGCGGCGCCTGCTCGAGATCGATGAGTTGTCGGTCCACGCTGGCCACTGCCTGCTGCTCACCGGGCCCAACGGCGTCGGCAAGACCACCTTACTCAAGATTCTCTCCGGCCTGGATCCGGCGGATCACGCGCTCGTGGATTACGGCGGAACGCGCCTATTGTGGCCGGCCGCGCGGCGCCGCTTCCGGCGCGACGTGATCTACCTGCACCAGCAGGCCTACCTTTTCGATCGCAGCGTCACGGATAACATCACCTACGGCTTGCACGGCCTCGGCCTGTCGTATGCACAGATCGGGGAACGCGTGCAACGCGCTCTCGAATGGAGCGGGTTGTCCCATCTCGCCGGACGTAATGCACGCGAGCTCTCCGGCGGAGAGAAGCAACGAATCGCGCTGGTGCGCGCACTGGTATTGACCCCGCACGTGCTGCTGCTCGATGAACCGTTTGCCGGATTGGACGAAGAATCGCGCGAGCGTACCGGCTTCCTGATCCGCCGTCTCAAGTCCGAACAGGTGGGTGTGGTGGTAACGAGCCACGAACTGCTGCCGCTGGCTGGCATCGCCGACGAGCATCTCGAGCTGTGCGAGGGCCGGCTGGTCCGGCCGGCGAAGACGGTTCAACGAGCGAGCACCACGCGACGTCTCCGCGACGCCGAGCTGCACGGCCACGCGGCGTATTTAAATACGAGAGCGGGCGATGAAGCCAATTGAACGTATGACCGGAATACGATTCGCCTCGCCCCCCAATGAGAATATCTGCGGGGCAGCGCCCGCGGACGCGCGCAACCGTTTCGACCGTTTCGAGTGGGCCGGGGCCTTTGGCGATCTCGGCACGTTGATTCCGTTCATCGTCGGCTATGTGAGTGTGGTCGGCATGGATCCTTGCGGCGTGCTGTTCGCGTTCGGGATCGGCATGATCGCATCGGGTTCCTACTATGGCACGCCGTTTCCGGTACAGCCTATGAAGGCCATCGGCGCCGTCGCGACCGCGCAGGCTGGGAACGCAGCGATAACCGCCAACGCCGTCGGCGCGGCGGGTCTCGTCACCGGCGTCCTCTGGCTCTTGCTCGGCGCTACCGGTCTCGCGAAGCGCCTGAGTACCTGGGTCAGCAACACCGTCGCTTCGGGACTCGTGCTCGGCCTCGCGCTCGGCCTCATGCTCGCCGGCATCCGCATGATGGCTGGCGGCTGGCGGCTCGCCGGCGTCGTGCTCGCGGCGACGCTACTGCTCCTCACCCGCCCCGCGGTACCGGCCATGCTTCTATTGCTCGTCTTCGGCGTCGGCGCCGCGCTGTTTCAGGATCCCGCGCTCGCGCGCGAGCTGCGCGCGATCGAGCCGCAGTGGCGGCTGCCCGCCTTCACGCTGGCCGGCCTTTCGTGGGCTGATCTTGCCGCGGGTGCACTGTTGCTCGCGTTGCCGCAACTGCCGCTGACCCTCGGCAACGCCGTCATCGCGACCACACGCGAGAACAACCGGCTGTTCCCGGACCGGCCGGTGAGCGAGCGCAAGGTCATGCTCTCCACCGGAGTTATGAACCTAGGCAGCGCGGCGCTTGGAGGCGTGCCGATGTGCCATGGCGTCGGCGGCATGGCTGGACACGTGCGCTTCTGCGCGCGCACCGGCGGCGCGCTGATCATCCTCGGTGTGATCCTGCTGTTGCTCGCGGTCTTCTTCAGCGGATCCATCCAGACATTGTTCCGCATGTTTCCAGCTCCGATCCTCGGCGTCATCCTGTTCCTCGCGGGGGCGCAGCTCGCGTCGGGGCCGGGCGCGTCGTTCCGACAGGCGCGCGGCACTGGCCGCCTCGTGATGTTTGCCACCGCCGCGATCGCGCTGTGGAATGTCGGGGTCGCCTTTCTCGTTGGCCTGACGCTCGACTACGCCGCGCGCCATTGGCCTATACGACACTAAGGCGCAAGATGAGCGAGACCGTCATACCACGGAAGGAAATCACCGGCGTCATCCTCGCCGGCGGACGCGCCCAGCGCATGGGCGGCATCGACAAGGGGCTGATATTGCTCAACGGCAAACCCATGGTGGAGCACGTTATCGCGGCGTTGCGCGCCGAGATCGACAGCCTGCTCATCAACGCCAACCGCAACCTGGAACAGTACGCCGCGTTCGGATATCCGGTCGTGCCCGACATCATGGACGGATACCTGGGCCCGCTGGCGGGAATGGCGAGTGGCATGCGGGCGAGCGTCAGCCGGTACATCGTCACCGCGCCGTGCGATTCGCCGCTCGTCGCCAACAACCTGGTCCGGCGTTTGTACGAGGCGTTGACCCGCGAGGGTGCCGATATCAGCGTCGCTCACGACGGCGAGCGCGCGCATCCCGTATTCGCTTTGATGCGGCGCGATCTGCTGCCGGACCTGATCGATTATCTGAACACCGGCGAGCGCAAGATCGACCGCTGGTATGCGAACCATCGCCTGGCCGTGGCGTACTTCCGCGACGAGCCTGGGTCGTTTCTCAATGTAAACAGTCCGCAAGAACGCGCGGAACTGGAAAACCGACTCACCGCGGCGACCGGCCGATGCTGAGCAACGCGCGTCTTCCGATTCTGGGCATCGCCGCCTTCAGCGGCACCGGCAAGACCACGCTGCTGGTGAAGCTCCTGCCCTTGCTCCGGACGCGCGGATATCGCGTCGGCGTGGTGAAACACGCGCATCACAGTTTCGAGACCGACAAGCCTGGCAAGGACAGCTACGAACTGCGCAAGGCCGGCGCCATGCAGACGCTGGTCGGCTCGCGGCGTCGCTGGGCGCTGGTGGCGGAGACGGAAGACGAGAGCGAGCCGCGGCTGGATGACCTGCTGCACCACCTCGATCAGGAGGCGCTCGATTTCATTCTCGTGGAAGGTTTCAAGGCCGAGCGGTTCCCCAAGATCGAGCTGCACCGGCCGGGTCTCGGTCATCCGTTGCTGCACCGGGACGACGACTCGATCGTCGCGATCGCGACCGACGCGCCCTTGACGGCGAAAACGTCAGTGCCCGTGCTGAACCTCAATCGACCGGATGAGATCGCCGCCTTTGTCGTGGACTTTCTGATCGGTTCGGGCAAGGCGAAGCGCCACACTTCCCACAGTCAATGACGACCGTAACGCACGATGGAGGACCATGACATGAGCAACGCAATGGCTTCAACGCGGGAATGCGGCACAGACACTCACGCCGCCAAGGCCCTTGCCGTGGAGGAGGCACGCCAGCGCATCATGGCTGACGTCGAACCTGTCGCCGGTGTCGAAAAGATCGCGCTGCGCAGCGCGCTCGGACGCATCCTGGCCGAGGACATCCACTCCCCCATCGACGTTCCGTCGCACACCAACTCCGCCGTCGACGGATACGCCCTGGCCGGCGCGGACCTGTCGCCCCAAGGCGCAATCAAGCTGCGTATGATCGGAACGTCCTGGGCCGGCAGACCGTTCAACGTTCGCGTCCGTGCCGGCGAATGCGTGCGTATCATGACGGGTGCGGCGCTGCCGGCGGGCACCGACACGGTGGTGATGCAGGAACACGCGCAAACCGAGGGCGACGCGATCCTGATCGGGCCGGGTCTGCAACCCGGGGAAAACGTCCGCGCCGCCGGCGAGGACCTCGCCAAGAGTCAGCTGGCCCTCGCCCGGGGCAAGCAAATCCTGCCGCCGGAACTCGGATTGCTGGCTTCGCTGGGCATGGCGGAAGTGCCGGTCTGGCGCCGCCTGAGGGTCGCGTTTTTTTCGACCGGGGACGAGTTGCGCTCCATCGGTCAGCCGCTCGCGGCCGGCGAGATCTACGACAGCAACCGTTACACCCTCTACGGCATGCTGGCGCGCCTGGGCGTGGACATGCTCGACCTGGGCGTCGTCCGCGACGATCGCGACGCCATCGAGCAAGCGTTCCTCGAAGCCGCCGCGAACGCCGACGTCATTATCACCTCGGGCGGTGTCTCTGTCGGCGAAGCTGACTACGTGAAGGAAACGCTCGAACGACTCGGCGCGATCAACTTCTGGCAGATCGCGATGAAGCCCGGCCGGCCGCTGGCCTACGGGCGCGTGCGGGGTGCGAGATTTTTCGGTCTTCCGGGAAACCCGGTATCGGTGATGGTGACGTTTTATCAATTCGTGGAGCAGGCGCTGCGCCGCATGATGGGACAGGGCAACGCCCGCCCGGCTTTCGCCACCTTCAAAGTGCGGTGCGTGTCGCGCCTGCACAAACGCCCCGGACGCACGGAGTTCCAGCGCGCAATACTCGAAACGGACGCCGGCGGGGAATTGGTCGTGCACGCCACGGCGCAACAGGGTTCTGGTATTCTCCGTTCCATGAGCGCCGCCAACTGCTTCGTGATCCTGCCCAAAGACAGCCAGACCGTCGAGCCCGGCGCATTCGTGGACGTGCAGCCGTTCCACGGCATACTTTAAGTGCCCACTGAGATAGCCTTCCAGCCGCGATCAAGGAAATCAATATGACACCGCCCTCGACTCAGAAAAAAGAACGCGAATTCATTCCCCTGAATATCGCAGTGCTGACGGTCTCCGACACACGCACCGAGGAAACGGACGCGTCCGGAAAGACGCTGGCGCAACTCCTTTCCGGGGCGGGACACCGGCTGGCGGAAAAAGCCATTGTGCCCGACAACATTTACAAGATTCGCGCAATTCTGGCGCGCTGGATTGCACAGGACGACGTACAGGTGGTTATCACCACGGGCGGCACGGGAATCACCGGCCGCGACACGACACCCGAAGCCGTCAAAGCGCTGCTCGACAAGGAAATCGAAGGCTTCGGCGAGATGTTCCGCAACATCTCTTACGAGGAAATCAAGACCTCGACACTGCAATCGCGCGCCGTCGCAGGGGTGGCGAACGGCACATTCATCTTTTGCCTGCCGGGCTCCTCGGGCGCATGTCGAACCGGATGGGACAAACTGATTCAACAGCAGTTGGATTACCGCACCCGTCCCTGTAACCTCGTGGAACTGATGCCACGCCTGCTCGAATCATGACGCGGGAAAGGCCGGCGCGAACATCAAGAGATTCTGAACGAAAGGACCTATCCATTGGGCGCCGAAACCTCGGGCCGTCGGGCCAACCCTGAAATATAAGGGAACTCTGATGAGCGTAATTTTCAGAGGTCCCTTAAGTTAAAGATACGGCTCAGACGGCTGGAATTTCAGTTACGGTTCAATCATTCCCATGCTTGCCGCCGCCTTCGAACAAGGCCGGCACCTCGCGCCTGGCGCGGTGGTGAGCGGGTTTCGTGGTTACCGTCGGTTTGGAATGCGATGTCGGCTGATGCGACCTGTGAGGTGCGTCGTAGCGATCGAGGCGATGTTGCTGGCTGCCAGTGTCTTCCGGCGTACGACGGTTGCCGTCCACCTCGGCACGCGGGGCATGGCGATTGCCATGATCCTCGGCGGCGGAACGCGCGTGCGGCTGCAAATGCATGCGCTGGCCAGCGGAGCGCGGATGCGGATTCGAATGCGGACGCTGGGCACCGGAACGAGCGTGTGACTGTGAATGCGGGCGTTGCGCGCCGTCGCGGGCCTGGGAGCGCGAATGCGTGCGCTGACCATCGGCGCGTGCATGCGAAGGGGAATGCGGCCTTTGATTGCGGCCACGATCACCACCCTGGCGCGAGTCTTGCGACCTGCCGCCACCGCGCTGACCGCGGCCCATCAGGATCGGCTCGGCCTTGATCGACGGATCGGGTTCGAAGCCCGGAATCACGACCTTCGAAATATCGCGCTTGAGCAGACGCTCGATGTCGCGCAGAAAATCGCGCTCGTCCACGCACACCAGCGACAGCGCCTCGCCCTCTTTGCCGGCGCGGCCGGTGCGGCCGATGCGGTGCACGTAGTCCTCCGGTACATTGGGCAGTTCGTAGTTCACCACGTGCGGCAACTGGTCGATGTCGAGTCCGCGCGCAGCAATGTCGGTCGCCGCCAGCACCCGCACCGAACCCTTTTTGAAATCGGCCAGCGCCTTGGTGCGCGCGCCCTGGCTCTTGTTGCCGTGAATCGCCGTGGCGCTAATGCCGTCGTCTTCCAGCTGTTCGGCGAGACGGTTGGCGCCGTGCTTGGTGCGGGTAAACACCAGCACCTGTTTCCAGCCTTGCGAGTGAATGAGATGTGAAAGCAGTTCGCGCTTGCGTGCGCGATCCACCGGATGTACCACCTGCGACACGAGCTCGGCGGCGGTGTTGCGGCGCGCCACTTCGATGAGCACCGGCGCATTCAGCAGGCCGTCGGCAAGCTGCTTGATCTCGTCGGAGAAGGTGGCGGAGAACAGCAGGTTCTGACGCTTCTTGGGCAGCAGCGCGAGGATCTTGCGGATATCGCGGATGAACCCCATATCAAGCATGCGGTCGGCTTCGTCCAGCACCAGGATTTCGACGTGCGACAAGTCAACCGTCCTCTGGCTGACGTGGTCGAGCAGGCGGCCCGGCGTGGCGACGAGAATGTCGACGCCGTGACGCAACTTATCAGCCTGCGGATTGAAACCGACACCGCCGAAAACCACGGTGGACTTGAGCGGCAAATACTTTCCGTAGGTGCGCACGCTCTCCTCCACCTGTGCCGCCAGTTCGCGCGTCGGGGTCAGAATCAGCGAGCGGATTGTGCGATGCGCGCCGTGGGGCGTTGCGCTCAGGCGTTGCAACAGCGGCAGCGTGAAACCGGCGGTCTTGCCGGTGCCGGTCTGCGCGCCGGCGAGAATATCCTGCCCCTCGAGAATGACGGGGATGGCTTTCAGTTGAATCGGTGTGGCCTGGGTATAGCCTTTTTCGGACACAGCACGGAGTAATTCGGCCGACAGGCCGAGAGTTGAAAATGACATAACGAATGGTTGCTCCTGGATGGCCTACCCAAATAACTTGGGCCGGTCTAGGCGCTACCTAAATTAATGGTTGATTTGTTCGAGGTGAACCGAAATGGATGACCGCGAAGGGATCGGTGCAGACCGGGGTGCGCCGATAAAAATATTATAGCAGGAATTGCCGGGAAAGTGGATGACACTTTTATATATAGTTGTGCACGTTGCGCGCCGTAAGCTTATTCGGTTCGCTAGTAATGCGGCGGCGGTTTTTCGTCCTCCTGCGGGATGACCATCGAAGGCGCGAGGCCGGCCAGCAGGGATTTCACGGTTTCCAGTTCCTTCACCAGGCGATCGATCTCCCGCTGCTGGCGCGTGACCACCTCGTTCAGGTCCTGGATGGTCTGGTCCTGAAACGCGACACGCACTTCGAGTTCGGTCAATCGTTCTTTCATTCACGGCTCCTTGTCCACCTCGATCAACCCCATGGGTGCGACTGGGGAAAACCGGAGAATGATGAACGATACGGCATAACTATCGGCTCGGGAATGCCGGATGTCGGCATACACCGGGCGCTGCTTGCTGATCCGGGTCGTTCAGCTAGGCTGAAGAGGAAAGGACAGGGAGGTCACATGCGTCTGACACTATATATAGGTATCGCGATACTCGCCGTCGGGCTGAATGCCTACGCCGCCGAACCTCCGGCGGCGGCCGAACCAACCCCCGATACCAGACCAGAGCCACAGCGCTTCCACCCATCCACGGTGAAATGCACTGCGACGGTCAATGCGTGGATCGAGGCGGACGACAACAGCCTGCCGCAGAGAATGAATGCGAAAGCCGAATCAAGAAAGCGGGTGCAGCTTAAACTGGTAGGCTCGTCGCCCTCGCGTGGCGAGTCCGTGGTGTGCAGCTATGCCTCACGCAGCCGCGACGTGACGACTTCCTATTACATGCGCTGCGTCTACCCGCGCAAGGAACGGGGTCAATGGCATTCCTACTCATGCAAGTGATGGCGTCGGCTATCTGTCCGCCGCCGTCAGCGGCGATTCCAGCGCTTCCCAGCGGGCGTAACAGGTTTCAAGCTCCTTCGTGATCGCTTCCAGGCGTGCCAGGGTGGCCGTGATCTCAGTGGCGGCCTGCTGGTAAAACGCGGGAGCGCCGACGGCGGATTGTAACCGCGCCTGTTCCGCTTCGAGCGACTCGATCTTTTCCGGCAGGGTTTCGAGTTCGCGCTGTTCCTTGTAGGAAAGCTTGCGGGATTTGGTACCGCGCTTTTCCACGGCGGACGCGGGTGGTGGTGTTTT
Organism: Sulfuricaulis sp.; assembly: GCA_035456865.1. Taxonomy (GTDB): domain Bacteria; phylum Pseudomonadota; class Gammaproteobacteria; order Acidiferrobacterales; family Sulfurifustaceae; genus Sulfuricaulis. The sequence continues at coordinate 3,208 of DATICK010000115.1, read as the reverse complement.
GGCGCGCGGCGCGTCGGTCGTGGGCGCGGCCGGGTTGCGTCGTTGCCGCAGCCAATCGGTATACCCACCGACGTATTCGCCGATCCGCCCATCCCCTTCGAACACCAGCGTGCTCGTGACCGCGTTATCCAGAAACGCACGGTCGTGGCTCACCAGCAGCAAGGTACCCTGGTATTCGAGCAGCAATTCCTCCAGCAGTTCGAGTGTTTCCACGTCCAGATCGTTGGTCGGTTCGTCCATCACCAGCAGATTGGCCGGCTGGGCGAATAGCCGCGCCAGCAGCAGGCGGTTGCGTTCGCCGCCGGAGAGCGTGCTAACCGGGGACCGCAGTCGTTCCGGGGGAAACAGGAAATTCCGCAGGTAGCCGGCGACATGCTGGCTGCGGCCGTTGATGGTCACGGTGTGGCTGCCGGCGCCGACGCTGTCCATGACCGTCGCGCCGGGGTCGAGCTGCGCGCGCTGCTGATCGAAGTACGCGACCTGGAGATTGGTGCCGCGGCGCAACTGCCCGCGCGTCGGCGGCAGCTCGCCCAGCAGCAGCTTGATCAGCGTGGATTTGCCGGCGCCATTGGGCCCAACGATGCCGATGCGGTCGCCGCGCATGACGCGCACCGAGAAATCCTTTATCACGACGCTGTCGCCGAAACTGAAATCGACGTGCTCGGCTTCGAACACCAGCTGGCCGGACTCTTTTCCCTCCTCCAGTTTCAGTTCCGCCTTGCCGGCGCGATTGAGGCGCTGGCGGCGTACTTCGCGCAGGGCTTCGAGCGCGCGCACCCGTCCTTCATTGCGCGTGCGGCGCGCCTTGACACCCTGGCGTATCCACGCCTCTTCTTGCGAGAGTTTCTTGTCGAACAGCGCGTTGTGACGTGTCTCCACCGCCAGCTGATCCTCTTTGCGGCGCACGTAATCATCGTAGTTCCCGGGCCAGGAGGTGAGTGCGCCGCGATCGAGTTCGATGATACGCGTGGCGAGCCGCTTGAGAAATGCGCGGTCGTGGCTGACAAACAGCAGCGCACCCGCATAGTCGGCGAGGAAATCTTCCAACCAGGTGATGGCTTCGATGTCCAGATGATTGGTCGGTTCGTCGAGCAGCAGCAAGTCCGGTTCGCACACCAGGGCGCGCGCCAGCATCGCGCGCCGCCGCCAGCCGCCGGAGAGCGCATGCATGCTGACGTCACCGTCCAGACCCAGGCGTGACAACACCATCTCCACGCGCTGCTCCAAGCGCCAGCCATCGCCGGCTTCGAGTTCGTGCTGCAGCTGCGCCAGTCGCTGCGTCAGGGCCGGCGTGGGTGCGCGCGCAAGCTCCGTGGCGGTATGGTGGTACTGCGATATCAGCTTGCCCAGCCCGGCCAGCCCACCAGCCACGATATCGAACACCGACTCGTCGCTGTCGGGGCTGACTTCCTGCGCCAGGTGCGCGATGCGCGTACCGGGGCGAATCCAGATCTGGCCGTCATCGGGCAGGACCTTGCCGCTCAACAGGCGGATCAGCGACGACTTGCCCTCGCCATTGCGACCCACCAGGCACACCCGCTCACCGCGGCGTATTTCAAGCTTTGCCTGCTCCAGCAACGGACGATGGCCATAAGCCAGGGAAACCTTATCGAGGCGCAGCAGGGGCATGGAAATATTTCACGGTTAAATGCGGACAGACGATTTTGTTATGCGGCGCATTCTAAAAACGGTGACTCCGCCCAGCAACATCAATCCCACTGCGACTAGCGGATACTTGATCGTATAGACCACGGGCCAGAGACTCAGACGAGTAAGAGCTCTCATTGTCTCATGTTCCCGGATGAAATCCGCGATCGGCGGCGTGTGACGGTAATAAAAACTTACGAAGAGCCTGCCGGGGGCATTCATCAGCAAGTATCTGTCGCGGAAATTTCTCAAGACCATCACTTCATCCGCCATCGCGCTGCCGTAGGCGGCCGTGGCGATAAAGCATCCACCGCCTCCTCCGCCCCCGCTCGAGGATGGAGCGGAAGGCGGCGGAGGTGGAGGCGTGCCCTGGAGAACGGCGTAGGCCGCATTGACATCCAACTTGCCATAGCCCCACGTATTATTAGGCACCGTGCCGGTGAATGCGTCCGTGACAGCGCTTCCGGTAATAAAACTTTTGATCTGATCCGAGCTGAATGTGGGTCCGGCTTCGAACAGCAAGGCCACAGCACCCGTAACATGTGGGGCAGCCATGCTGGTGCCTACCTTGATGACATGGACGCCATCCAAATCAAGCTCGCTACCCGACGCCGCGGGTGTGGTATTGGCCGAATAAGCCGACATGATTCCCAGCCCCGGGGCGGCGATCTCCGGCTTTTGCGGCAGAGCGGGACAGAGCGTGCACTGCCGCCGCGGGCCCCGACTGCTGAACGTACTGATATTTCCCTGCGTCTCTCCCGTGTAATTGAACAAACCCGATTGACTGGTGTAAGTGACTTTCGTGTTGTACGCGGCGACCGAAATCGGTTTGGTGGCCGAGGCACAATCAGTCAAGGTAATGGATGAGTCCGCGTGACTGGTAAACGTGGCATTTTCGTTGTCATCGATCCAACCATCGAACCTTCCGCCACTAACGATGCTGTTGCCATGCAGCGTAAGGTTCCAGGCACCGGTGCTGAGTGTGTTGGTACCGCTCTGCAAGGAAACAAAAATCTCCCGATCGCCGTTATTGGCATTCACGCCGCTGGAGACAATCTCGACCAGGCCGCAGGCGGTCTGCAATGAAAACGACGTATTGCCCGGGTTGACCACCGGTGTGGTGCAAGCTCCGTTGCTCACGTTACTTAACGAAATTCCCATCTGGTTGGCACCGTCATACCAGATATCCAATCTCTCCTGTGTGTCTCCGGAAGGAATGGTAAATCCCATCGTAGCAGAGCCATCTTGGGTGACGGTTCCGCTGGCATGGGTGCTGGCATTCGCCTCATTGCCAGCGGCGCAGACAATAGCCTTTCCAGTACCGGAGGCGTTGTCAAGCGCGCGCGCATAAGCCGATGTTCCATCGTGCGGGTCCATATGCTGACCCAGACTTATATTAGTCACGGACGGCTTGCCGAGCGCGGCGGCCTTTTGTTGCACGTAACTGATCCCATCTAGAATGCCTGTTGTCGTCGGGGAGATTTTGACCGCAATCAGATCGGCATCCGGCGCCATGCCCACATAACGATAAGCCGGCTGACCATTGCCGGTTGCCGAGCCG
>DATICK010000114.1:0-7651 GCA_035456865.1 Sulfuricaulis sp. | reverse complement strand
CCCGGTGCAGTTCATGATACTTGCCCAGTTCATCATTTTCATCCTCGGCTGGCCGCTCGAGTGGACCGAGATCATCGTGATCTTCATGCCGATATTCATCCCGCTGCTGAAGCATTTCAACATCGATCCGCTGTTCTTCGGGTTGCTGGTGGCGTTGAACCTTCAGACCGCGTTCCTGTCGCCGCCGGTGGCGATGGCGGCGTTTTATCTCAAAGGCGTGTCGCCGTCGCACGTAACGCTCAACCAGATTTTTGCCGGCATGATGCCGTTCATGGCAATTCAGGTTTTCGCCATCTTCCTGTTGTATTGGTTCCCGGAGATCGGGCTCTGGTTGCCGTCGATTCTCTATAAGTAACACCGCTTCTGGCAATGCGACCGAAGGTGTTAGTGACGCGCGAGGTATTCGACGAAACACTCGAATATCTCGCGCGTTTTTTCGAAGTCGAATCGAACCAGTCCGATGCACCGCTGACCCCGGCACAGCTGGCCGAGCGTCTCGCGAACAAGGAAGGCGCGCTGACGACCCTGAGCGAGCGCGTCGATGCCGCGCTGCTGGCGCAATGTCCGACGCTCAAGGCGGTGTGCAACATCGCCGTGGGCTTCAACAATATCGATCTCAAGGCCTGCAGCGAGCGCGGGGTCATGGCGACCAACACCCCGGGCGTGCTCGACGCATCCACCGCCGACTTTACCTGGGCGCTGATCCTCGCGACCGCTCGACGCGTGACCGAATCCGAAGCGTGGCTGCGTGCCGGGCAGTGGAGCGGCTGGAAGCTCAAGCAGTTTCTCGGAACCGACGTGCATCACGCCACGCTCGGCATCCTGGGCATGGGGCGCATCGGCCAAGCCGTGGCGCGACGCGCCCGCGGCTTCGACATGACCGTGCTGTACCACAATACCCGCCGCCTGTCGGAGGAAGTTGAGAAAAGCGGCCACGCGGCGTATGTAAGCATGGATGAACTGCTCGCGCGCGCCGACATTCTCACGCTGCACATGCCGTACTCGCCGGCGACGCACCATATTGTCGGTGCGAAGGAACTGGCCCGGATGAAATCCACCGCCATTCTGATTAATGCCGCGCGCGGCGGCGTGGTGGACGATCATGCCCTGATCGAGGCGTTACAGCAGGGGCAAATCGGCGGTGCCGGGCTGGACGTGTTCGAGAACGAGCCCAGGCTCGATCCGCGTTTCCTCGGTTTCAAGAACGTGGTGCTAACGCCGCACATCGCGAGTTCCTCCGAGACCACGCGCCACAACATGGCGATGCTGGCGGCCAAGAATCTGGTGGCGGCACTGACCACGGGCAAGCCACCCAATCTTCTGAATCCCCCCGCCTGAATGTCGGAAGCCCTGCATCATCTGGGCGTGAAGGAAGCCCTGCTAGGCCTGCGTGAAGGACATTTCACCAGCGAAGCGCTGGCGCGCGATTGTCTGACGCATATCGCGCGACTCGACCCGACAATCGAAGCCTGGGCCTGGCTCAAATCCGAGGCGGCGCTGGAAACCGCGCACGCGGCGGACCAGTATCGGCGCGCGGGCAAACAAGGGGCGTTGCTGGGGGTGCCGGTCGCGATCAAGGATATCGTCGACGTGCGCGGCGTTCCGACGCGCATGGGTTCGCCGGTTTTCGAGGATAATATTCCGTCGACATCCGCGCATGTCGCGCGCCGCTGGGAAGAAGCCGGCGCGGTATTGCTGGGCAAGACCGTGACCGCGGAGCTGGCGTATTTTTCACCGGGCAAGACGCGCAACCCGTGGAACCCGGCACATACGCCGGGTGGTTCCTCGAGCGGTTCCGCCGCCGCGGTGGCGGCGCGTTTCGTGCCGGCGGCGCTCGGCACGCAAACCAACGGTTCGGTCATTCGGCCCGCGGCGTTCTGCGGCGTCGTGGGATACAAGCCTAGCGCCGGGCTCATCTCGCGTTCCGGCATACTCAAGTTCAGCCAGACGCTGGATCAGGTCGGTGTCTTCACGCGTGGCGTCGCCGACGCGGCGGTCGTGGCCAGCGCCTTGATCGGCCGCACGCCGGACGATCCGGACAGCCTCTCCGACTTCGCGCTGGTGCCGCAGGACCTCGATCCCAAGCCATTGTTCCAGCCGCCGCGGCTGGCGGCGGTGCGCTCGCCGGTGTGGCATCTCGCCGACGCCGATCAGCAGGATAATTTTCTTCAGAGCATCGCCACGTTGCGCCGTGCCGGGATCGTGGTGGAGGCGGCGGTGTTGCCCGATGCGTTTCAACGGGCGCACGAGGTGCACCGCACCATCATGCACTATGAAGGCGCGCGGACGTTCGCCGCGTTACAGGAACAACATCGGGATCGGTTGAGCGCCGAACTCAATCGTCTGATCGACGATGGCGCAAAGATTACGGAAGCCGTTTATTACGCCGCGCTCGAGAGCCGCACGCGCCTGCAGGGCGAGCTGGTCGATTTCCTGCGGCGCTACGATGCCGTACTGACGCTGCCCGCCCGCGGCGAGGCGCCCGCCACGCTCGAACATACCGGCGACCCCGCGTTCTGCACCCTGTGGACGCTTTGCGGCGTGCCGGCGCTGACCATTCCCTCGGGGCTGGGCGCCCACGGCATGCCGCTCGGTTTGCAGCTGGTCGGCGGCTATTTGCAAGACGCGCGCCTGCTGCAGGTGGCGCTGTGGTGCGAGCAAGCGATCGGATTCCAAGGCAAGCCCCCGGAACTTTAGTTCTCGCTGTGTGCAAATCATGCGATTGGCTCTTTACACCGGTCGCATTTCCTTTTTAACTGGGGCATCGCGTTTTTTTATAAGGGGCACGAAGATGGCGATGAAGGTGGGTTTTATCGGACTCGGCATCATGGGTCGACCGATGGCGCTCAATCTGCGCCGCGCGGGGCACGCACTGTGGGTACACGGGCGCCGGCCGGTGACGATGGACGTGCTGAGGGAAGCGGGAGCGCAGCCCTGCGGTTCGGCCGCGGAGGTTGCCGCGAACGCCGAAATCATTTTCATCATGGTTTCTGACACGCCGGATGTGGAGCATGTCGTGACGGGCGAGAACGGTTTGCTGTTGCGTCTGAAGCCGGGCCAGACCGTGGTGGACATGAGCACTATTTCGCCAGCGGCCACGCGTCGCATTGCCCAGCAGCTCGAAACGCGCGGTGTGGAGATGCTGGATGCGCCGGTTTCCGGCGGCGAGGCGGGCGCGATCAACGCCACGCTCTCTATTATGGTAGGTGGCAAGGAAAAGACATTTCAGCGGGTCAAGCCGCTGTTCGAGGCCATTGGCAAGAACATCGTGCACGTGGGCGATCACGGCGCCGGGCAGGTGGCCAAGGCCTGCAACCAGATCGTGGTGTCCCTGACCATCGAGGGCGTGAGCGAGGCGCTGACGTTCGCGCGCCGCAACGGCGTGGACGCCGCCAAGGTGCGCGAGGCGCTGATGGGCGGGTCCGCCGGCAGCAGAATCCTGGAAGCGCACGGCAAGCGCATGCTCGATAACGATTTCAAGCCCGGCTTCACGGTGAAGCTGCATCAGAAGGATCTGCGCATCGTGATCGAGGACGCGCACAAGCTCGGCATCGGCCTGCCGGGCGCGGCACTGGTGGCCCAGCACCTGAACGCGCTCATGGGCAGCGGCGATGGCGAGCTCGATTCCGCCGCGATCGTGAAGGTCGTGGAGCGAATGTCGGGCACGTCCACGAAGTAACGAATGACCATCTCTATAGACATAAGAAATATCGCTTAATCCGGATCAGAGATGGCGATGGAGGGGTGAATGATTGCCTGGTTGAGTGACGCGCATAATTGGATCGCGTTGTTGGAGATCATTGGCGTCAACATCGTCTTGAGCGGCGACAACGCGGTAGTGATTGCACTGGCTTGTCGCACCTTGCCGCTGTCGCAGCAGCGCATGGCCATCTTTTTCGGCAGTGCCGGCGCGATCGTATTGCGCGTTTTGCTGACGGGCTTTGCTGCCATGCTGCTCGCCAAACCTTACCTCAAGCTCGTTGGCGGCGTGCTGCTGTTCTGGATCGCCGTCAAGTTACTGTTGCCGGAGGACGACGGGAATGACGGGTCGGAGAGTCACGCGAGCATGTACGACGCCATCAAGACCATAGTGATTGCAGATCTTGTGATGAGCCTGGACAACGTGCTTGGTGTGGCGGCCGTTGCCAAGGGCAACCTGGTGCTGCTGATAGTGGGGCTTATGATCAGCATGCCCCTGATCATTTACGGCAGCACCCTCATCATGCGACTGATGGGCCGCTTTCCCGTGCTGATCACCTTGGGTGCCGCCCTGCTCGGCTACGTGGCCGGCGAGATGGCGGTGTCCGACCCGGTGGCGGCCCCTTGGATCGAAGCGAATATGCCGTTCCTGCATTCTCTGGCCGCTGTGCTGGGAGCAGCGCTGGTGGTGCTCTTCGGCAAATTTTTTGCGCATCGGAAGAAACGCGCAATGGTCGAGATCGCGGTGGAAGAACAGAAATCCTAGCCGTGACGGAGATTACGTTTGAATAAACGGGAAAGGCGATGATTAAAATACTGCTAGCCGTTGACGGATCGGAGAGCGCCAGCCGTGCCGTGGATTACGTGCTGCAGTTCGCGCAGAACAGCCGCGACCCCCTGGAAGTGCATGTATTGAACGTGCAAGCGCCGGTAACGTTTGGCGATATCAAGAAGTTCGTCAGTCAGGAAGCCCTCAAAGCTTTCTATCACGACGAGGGAACCAGCGTGATCCAGCCCGCGCGCCAGCGACTCGACAAGTCCTCGGTCGCGCACAACTATCATATTGGCGTTGGCTCTGTGGCCGAGACCATCGTCAACTACGCAAAAGAACACGGCTGCGCCCAGATCGTCATGGGGACGCGGGGACTCAGCGCCATTTCGAGCCTGCTGGTGGGTTCCGTGGCATCCAAGGTGCTGCATCTCGCGAATATTCCCGTCACGTGCGTCAGGTGAGCGTCCGGCGGCGGCGAATAGCCATAGTCGGACACAATTGCCCCATGACCACTCGTGCCGAAATCCTCAAGATGTTGTCCGACGGCGCCTTTCATTCGGGCACTTAACTGCTTCATACCATGCAGGTATTATTCGTCGTGCTAGTGCGCTAGTTGCAGCACGCCGGCTTTCAGGGGAGAGCAAAAATTAATAACTTATTTAGTATCGTCGACTTGCCTGCCATTCCGGTCGGCCTTGGCAAAATCTCCAGATTAGGAAATCCCTTTCCATGGACTTGATGCAGTGGGTGGCGCTCGCGGTGTTTGTTGTCACGATCCTGGTCGTGATCAGCAACGTTGTAGACAATGCCGTGGCCGCCATGCTCGGGGCCACGATCATGGTATGGATCGGCATCATGAGCGAGATCGACGCCTTCCAGTACGTGGACTGGAACGTAATGGCGATCCTCGTCAGCATCTGGGTCATTGCCGGTTACTTCGGCAAGACCGGTGTGCCGAGCTGGCTCGCGTTGCAGGCGTTACGTCTCTCGGGGGGGCGGCCCGGTCTGCTCGTCATGCTGCTCTCGGTGCTGGCGGGCGTGATCTCGATGCTCGTGGACAACGTGGTGACCATCCTGATGATGGCGCCGGTGGCGCTGCCGCTTGCGCGGGCGTTGAGCATTCCGATCGCGCCGCTCATCCTCATGATCGGTTTCAGCGCCAACTTCATGGGGACGGCGTTGCTGCTTGGCGACCTGCCGCCGCAGATGCTTCACAGCGTATCCGGCGCGGAGTTCGGGGATTTCATCTGGCAGTTCGGCCGGCCGTCCTCGTTCCCGATCCTCATGGTGACCTTCGCGATCACCCTCGGCGCCATGTACGCGTACGGTTTTCGCGCCATCGGGCGTCGCGCGGCGTCGGTCGGGGACGTCGGTATCGAAGCCAGAATCCCGGACCCGCTGTTCGCGACGATCGTGGTAGGGTGGTTCCTGCTCACGGTGGTGGGGATGGCTTTCCGTGAGGTGTTGCAGATGAAGCTCGGGTTCATCGCGCTCACCGGTGCCGTGACGCTGGTGCTGTTGCTGGAATTGCTCGGCAAGCGGCTGAAGGCGCCGACTTTCGAGGAGATAATTCAGGAGCTCGACTGGCGCGCGATCTTCTTTTACGTCGCGTTGTTTGCCCTCGTGGGCGGGCTCGAAAAGATGAATATCCTCGAGTTGCTTTCCCACTCGCTGACGCCCATCTTCCAGGGGGACCTGGCGCTGGGCGCCACGCTGCTCTTCTGGGTCACCGTTCCCATCGTCGGGTTGGTCGAGCATGACGCCTACATCCTGACGTTCCTCTACACGATCCGCGACCTGAAGAGCGCCGGCGTGGAACCGTGGCCGCTGTGGTGGATGCTGGTGTGGGCCGGCACGCTCGGGAGCAACCTCACGATCGCCGGGGCGCCCGCGCTTTTCGTCGCGCTGGGTATCTGCGAGCGCGAGGAGCAGCGTAAGATCTCGCTGCGCGAGTTTTTGTCCTGGAGTGTGCCGTTCACGCTGGTCGCGGCCGGCGCGTGCTATGCGCTCGGGATGCTGATCTGGGTCCTGCCCTATATAAAGTGAGCCGGACGCCGGCAGGCGCAACCTCTACGACAAGGAGACGACATGTATAAGCACATCCTCATCCCGACGGACGGTTCCGCGCTTTCGCGCAAGGCGATCGCCCATGGCGTGAAGCTCGCCAAATCAGTCGGCGCCAGGGTTACCGGCTTGTTCGCCGCCCCGCCCGCCACCCCCATGGTGTACAAGGACTTCGTGCCGGTGGACTACATGACGCCGCTGGAGCACGCCGAGATGATCGAGAAGACGGCGGCCAAATACCTCAGCGTCATCGAGCAGGCGGCCAAGCACGCGGGCGTCCGCTGCCAGTGCATCCACGTGACCAACGACTTCCCCGCCGACGCGATTCTCGCCGTGGCGAAACGGCAGAAGTGCGATCTTATTGTCATGGCCTCGCATGGCCGCCGTGGGCTCGCCGGCGTGCTGCTCGGCAGCGAGACCCAGAAAGTGCTCACCCAGTCCAAGATCCCGGTGCTGGTCTCCCGCTAGCTTGGTAGCGCCGTGCGCGGTGCGACGCGCCACCACCGGGCAGGCAGCGATTTCTAAGCATCGACGCAGGAGTAGGCAATGCAATAAAAGCCCGGCGAGTAAGTGCCGGGCTTTTATTGTCTGGTCCGTCTGCCGCCGTTCTCGTCGCCCCGATATGACCCCTGTTAGAATGGTGCCATGACCACGCGCGCCGAAATTCTCAAAATGCTGTCCGATGGCGCGTTTCATTCCGGCACCGATTTGGGCAATAAGCTCGGCATCACGCGCGCGGCGGTGTGCAAAAACATCCGCAGTCTCACGCAATCGGGGCTGGATGTGCATCGCGTGACCGGGCGCGGCTACAAACTCGACGCGCCGCTCACGCTGCTGAATCGTTCCCGCATTTTGAAACATCTGGGTGACGAGGCTGCGGATTTCCGCGATCGCCTGAACGTCATCGACGAGACGGATTCGACCAATCGCCATCTCGCCGAACTGATCGCGAACGCCAAGCTCCCGAATGGCATGGCCTGCCTCGCCGAGGCGCAGTCGGGTGGTCGCGGCCGGCGCGGCCGTGCGTGGGTCGCCACGCCTTACCACAATCTCATGTTCTCCATGGCCTGGCAGTTTCCCGGCGGTCCGGGCCTTGTCTCGGGACTGAGCCTGGCC
>DATICK010000113.1:0-11513 GCA_035456865.1 Sulfuricaulis sp. | reverse complement strand
CTTGTCGAGCATCGCCCGCCGCTACAACGTGATGGCAGCCCAGCTCGCGAAGTGGAACCTCATGCAAATGGGTGATGTGCTGCGTCTCGGGCAGAAGCTCAAGATCTGGACCGGCGGCCCCCCGACCGCCTCGATCGAAGTGTCCACGCCGAACGGCTAGCCGTTCCGTTTTCTTCTAGTTCTTCCCCGTCGTGAACAGATGGCAACGCGCCTCGTGCGTGCTGCTGAATTCCGTTGTTGCGGGATAATGTCGGCGACAGATATCCATCGCCTGCGGGCAACGCGGATGGAAATGGCAGCCCGCCGGAGGGTTGCTCGGCGAGGGCATGTCGCCCTGCAGGCGAATGATGGTGCGGCGATCTTTCGCCTCGATCACTGGCACCGCCGACAGCAACGCTTCGGTGTACGGATGCTTCGGGTTCTCCAGCACCTCCTCCACGCGCCCGCGTTCGACGATGCGCCCGAGATACATGACCGCGACCTCGTGAGCCAGGTACTCCACCACCGAGAGGTTGTGCGTAATGAAGAGGTAGCTTAAACCCAGATCATCCTGCAGGCCTTTGAGCAGGTTCAGTACCTGGGCCTGAACGGACACATCGAGCGCGCTGGTGGGCTCGTCGCACACGATCAGCTCCGGTTCAACCGCCAACGCCCGCGCGATGCTGATGCGCTGGCGCTGACCGCCGGAGAACTCGTGCGGGTAGCGTTGACGCGCATCGGATGGTAATCCGACTTGTTGCAGCAGTTCTTCCGCCTTCACCTGCCTTTGCTCGCGGCTGGAGCCGATACCCTGAGCGCGCATGCCTTCTTCCAGGATCTCGCCAACCAGCATGCGCGGGTCGAGCGAGGCATAAGGGTCCTGGAAGATGATTTGAAAATGGCGCCGCAATGGCCGCAGTTCATTTCCCTTCAATAGCGTGAGTTCCCGGCCGTTGTACACCACGCTTCCCGCCGAGGGCGGCACCAGCTGCAGGATACCCTTGCCGACAGTGGTCTTGCCGCAACCGGATTCACCCACGAGCGCCAAGGTGCGGCCGCGCGCGATGTCCAGCGATACGCCGTCGACCGCCTTCACATGACCCACCACACGCTGGAACACGCCCTTGTGGATCGGGAAATGCACCTTGAGATCTCGTACTTGTAACAGTGTTTTGCCGGCCTTACCAACCGTCGGCAGTGGAGTTTTGCGAGCTTTGCGGCGTGACGCTGACGGCGCGGCCGGAGCAGAAACCGACTCGTCATATAAATGACAGCGCACGCTCCGACCATCCTGCTCCAGCCAAGCCGGGAGTTTTTTGTGGCACAGATTCCAGGCCCGGTCACAACGCTCTGCAAAGCGGCAACCGCGGAATTCCTGCTTCAGTGACGGCACGCTGCCGCTGATAACCTCAAGCGCGGCGCCGCGCCGCATCCGCCCTGGGACGGAACGAAACAGCTTGCGCGAATACGGATGCTGCGGCGCGGAGAAAAACTTTTTGCGCGGCGCCAGTTCGACGATCTGTCCCGCGTACATCACCGCCACCCTGTCCGCCACCTCGGCCACCACTCCAAGATCATGGGTGATGAGCAGCATGGCCATGCCGGTCCTTTTCTGAAGTTCCTTGAGCAAGGCCAGGATCTGCGCCTGAATCGTGACATCGAGTGCCGTGGTCGGCTCGTCGGCGATCAACAGGTCGGGCTGCGTGGCAAGCGCCATCGCGATCATGACGCGCTGTTTCATGCCGCCGGAGAGCTGAAATGGATATTCGTCATAGCGACGCGCGGCATCGGCAATACCGACCGCGGTGAGCAGTTCGGCGACACGTGCGCGCTTCTCCCGGTGTGAAAGTTTATCTGCTTCCGGTATCGCCTCGTTGATCTGCTCGCCGACCGTCAGCACTGGATTGAGCGAGGTCTGCGGCTCCTGGAAAATCATGGCCATGCGCTTGCCACGAATGGCACGCATGTCGCGCTCGGGCAGCGCCAGTACATCCTGCCCGTGCAGTCGCGCGTGTCCGGCAACAATGTGTCCCGCCGGTTCCGGCACCAGTTGCAACAAAGACAGCGCGGAGATGGACTTGCCGCAGCCGGATTCGCCCAGCAGCGCCAGCGTCTCGCCGGGGGCAATATCGAAGTCTATACCGTCCACCGCGCGCACCGTGCCTTCCGGCGTGTCGAACCAGGTCTTGAGGTTTTCGACCTGCAACAGCGTTTCGCGCTTTGCCGTCTTTTTCATTTCCGCAGCCTCGGATCAAAGGCGTCGCGCACGGCGTCTGAGAACAGATTGGCCGCCAGCACCAGGCCAAACATGAACACGAAGGCGGAGGCCAGGCTCCACCACACCAGCGGGTCACGCGCCATTTCAAGGCGCGCGCTGACGATCATGTTGCCCCAGCTGTCCATGGTCGGGTCAACGCCGACGCCGACGTACGACAGCACCGCCTCGGCCAGCACCAGACCGCTGAAATCCAGCACCACTGTGATGAGAATGATGTGCATGACATTGGGCAGGATATGACGCGCCATGACGGAAAGGTGGCTCGAACCAAGGGCACGCGCGGCCAGTATATAATCCACCTCGCGCAGCTTGAGCGTTTCACCGCGCAGCAGCCGGCACAGGCTGGTCCAACTGGTAACACCGAGTATCAGGCACAGAAACAGCAGCCGAATATCTGCGCGCTCGGTGGCACTGGTGAAGGATTCCGGGTTAGCCGTGATATACGCCTGCAGGGTCAGGATCGCGGCGGCGATCAGAAGCACGCTGGGGATCGAGCTCAGGGTGGTATAGACGTACTGGATGACATCATCCACCCAGCCGCGGAAATACCCGGCCATGATGCCGAATAGCGCGGCGAACGGCAGCATAACCAGGGTGGTGAGCGTGCCAATCACCAGCCCGGTGCGGACACTCTTCAGGGATTTATAGAAAACATCTTGACCCACTTGGTCAGTCCCAAAGATGTGATAGTAAAGCGACAGGTATGCGGCGTTTGCCGCTAGAACGATCAGGATGCCCGTCGTCACCAGCACGGTGCGCCAGGGAAAATCTCCCTCCCCGCGCACCAACCGGCTTAGCGTCTGCGCCCAAGACTCACTACGTTTGTGCCAGAACAGCAGGAAGCCCGTCACCGGTAGTAGCCAAATCCCGAACCCGGCCAGCGTAGCGGCGCCGGCGCGCGACAGGATGTCTCCGGCGCGTTCAACGGGCTCCTGCAAATGCGCGCCGCCATAAAGCAAGCGCGGGTATTCACGAGCGTGCCGGCCGTCGGGGTATTCCACCATTTCCTTGGAGAAGGCATGCATGGCAAACGGCGCGGAATAGGTTTTTTCAGTACGTGCGCGTAAAGGCATGGCCGCCATGTCCAGCAGGCTCAGCACCTCATTGACATAAACCACCTCACCCTGATGTTGTTCATTTTGCGCGGGACGGAAGTGGATGGAATCCATAAGACCAACAGCTACGTACGCCAACAAGATGACCAGCGAGCCCATTGCCAAAGGACGACGTGCCACCTGGCGCCAGGGCACGCGCAGATGCTCATGGCGCAAGGTATAGACGACAAAGGCCAGAATGGATCCGATCAGGACGAATATCAGAAAGTCAGTCCACAGGATTTCGATCTGGAATGGCATATCTGTCATTTCATTCGCACGCGTGGGTCAACCAGGGTGTAGCTTAAGTCGGTGAGTATCAGCCCGATGATGTAGAGCACGGAACCCAGAAACACCATGGCACGCACAATGGAAAAATCCTGTGAGCTAATGGCATCAATGGTGTAGCTGCCCAGCCCGGGGATGCCGAAAAATGACTCCATGATCAGACTGCCGGTGAAAAGCAGCGGAATAACCACCACCACGCCAGTGAGAATCGGAATCATGGCGTTCTTGAGCACGTGACGGAACAGCACGCGCAGTTCGGACAGTCCTTTGGCGCGCGCGGTACGCACATAGTCCTTGTTGATTTCCTCCAGGAAAAACGTGCGATACAGCCGTGTGCTCGCGCCGGTCCCGCTCACCACGCCGACAATGACGGGAAGGATCAGGAACTTGAACGACTCTACGCCGATGTCGTAACCCGAGATCGGCACCAGATGCCAGAGCTTGCTCACCAGGAACTGGCCGCCGATTACGTAGAACAGTGTCGAAACCGACATCAAGACTACGCATACGACCACGCCCCAATAGTCGAGATAAGTGCCGCGGAAGAAGGCGATCAGCATCGCGAAGGTAATGTATACGAGCAGCCCCACCAGGAAGGTAGGTAGCGCAATCGCGAGGCTTGGCCACATGCGCTGGGAAATGTCGTAACCGATATCCCGGCCCTGATCGGAGCGGCCGAAATCGAACAGGAACAACTTGACCGAATGTTTGAAAAAAATTGTGTCGGTGAACTTCTTCGGTCCCTGATTCCCCGCATTGTAGAACCGCGGCACGTCGTAGCCGTGATCCGCCTTCCACTTGACGATGGCTTCGGGCGTGACGCGCTTGCCGCCCAGATGAACCCGCGCCATGTCATCCGGGCTGTTGACGAAGAAAAACAACCAGAAGGTAAGCAGGTTCACTCCGATCAGGATCGGGATAGCGTACAACAGGCGGCGAATGATATATCCAATCACCGACGGGCCTCGCGTTCTCTTCTCCGGTAGGCCACCACAGCTGGGACCGCGCTCGCCACCAGCGTTCCCAGCACCGCCACGATGGGCCAGACCACCGGGCGGTTCCAGGCCAGACGCAGCTCCGCGCGTTTTTCAGGATCGAGCCGGCTGTATTTGAGGGTATTGTTGGCCATATTGTGCAGCTTGGTATTGGATATCCACGCATGCTCCAGCAGGAAATTTTTGGGGTGCATACCCCAGATCCAAGGAGAGTCACGCCGCGCGATGTCGAGCATCTGATCGATGACCCGCGCCCGTTCGGGCGTGTTCTCCATGTTCTTCATGCGCTCGAACAGGCGGTTGAACTCCGGGTTGTCGTAGTTCGAGGCGTTCTCGCCGTCATGCCCGACTTTCTTGTTGGGCCCGTAAAGTAGGAACAGGAAATTTTCCGGATCGGGATAATCCGCGTTCCAACCCCAGTCGTAGATCTGCGCGTCGCCTTTGCGCATCTTTTCCTGAAAACGGTTGTAATCGGTAGCGCGCACCACCAGCTGGATGCCGAGCTTGCTGAACTGCTTAAGCATCCAGTCGAGCTGGGCCTTTCTTTCCGGTCCGATGGCCGGGGTTTCATAATTGATCGACAGTGGCTTCCCTGATGCCGGGTTCACGCCGCCGGGGTAACCCGCCTCCACCAGCAACTGGCGGGCGTATTCGATCGGCTTGCGCCGGGGTCTGCCATCCACCCAGTCGTAGACATACGGATTGATGCCGGCCTGTCCCTCGCGATAACCGAAAATGTCCGGTGCCAATGGTCCCTGCGCCGCAATGCCACGACCGTTTTCAAAGATGGAAATCTGTTCCTCGAAATCAACGGCGATGGAAATGGCCTGACGCAGTTTGCGCGCGCGCTCGGTATAACCGCCGACGACCGGGTCGAGCATGTTGAAGCCGAGGTAGTAGGTCGACGTGGCGACACTGGTCAATAATCGAATCCCCTTCTGCTTCATCGTGTCACTGACATCGGTGTCACCCTCGCCGGTGAAGCGGATCGCCTGATCGAAACCTTCCGGCAACACCGCAGAGCGGTCGTAATAACCTTGCAGAAATTTGTTCCAGCGTGGAATGCTTTCCTTGTCGAGGCTAAACACAACCTTGTCGATAAAGGGCATGGGCTTGCCAGCGTCCTTCAGCAATCCGGCTGGGCCGTCATCCGGTTCGCCTTCGGCGGGGTAAAGCTCTTCGTGATAATTGGGATTGCGCTCGAGCACCATCTGGCGGTTGGGATTGTTGACCGTCAGCATGTAGGCGCCGCTTCCGACGGGATACCAGTCGAGCGTGAGATTCTTTTCCGCCATGCCCGGTTGCGAAAAAAAGTGGTCAGCCTCGGGCGCCATCGGCGCAAAAAACGGCATGGCCATCCAGTACAGGAACTGCGGATACTTTCCCTTGATCTTCACGCGGTAGGTGTAGCGGTCGACTTCCTGGACACCGGCCAGCGGGTATTGCGTGAGATCGAGATATACGCCCTCTTCGCGGCCGCCGGCAATGGCGTCGTAAGCCTTCTTGAGGGTGTCGGCATATTCCCGGATCCCCACGATGTAATCGTTCATGAGGCTCTGGATCGGCGAGTGCAGCTTGGGATGCGCCAGGCGCTTGATCTGGTAGATGTAGTCGGCGGCCGTCACCTCGCGCGTGCCGGATTGTGCAAAATCGCCGATAGTATTTATATCCATCAGGTCACGCGGGCCCAGGGCGTGATACAGCAAGCGGCCGGACGCGTCGCGTGCGAACGCCGGGTGCGGCTGGAAATAAATGCCCGGACGGATATGAATCTCATATACGCTGTAGGCGATGCGCGCCACCGGGACATTGTGCGGCAGGCGGCGTCCCTGCTTGTCGAAAAAGACGGGGGTGGGAACGTTGCTGGCGGTCAACGGCACCAGCGTATACGGCCGCTTGAGGTAATGGTATTGGAACGGCGGTTCGTAGATCTGGGCGATGAATTGATATTCGTTGGAGCTGTAGGCGCGCGCCGGGTCGAATGTCTTGGGGCGCTCACGGAATGCGGAGTACAGAATATTCTTTTCCGCGTCCGCCTCCGGATAGGGATTATTCCAGGAAGCCGCCACGGCAGCGGAGAAAAGGATCAAAATCGCCAACAAGACAGTCCGCGTCGCGCCGGGGCATTTCATGCTGCCTGAGTCCGTTCTCCAGTAGGTCCGTCATGCCGGACGTGATGGCCGGTTTCGGCTCCAATATATCAAATTCCATCCATTCATCCCTCTTCCCGCGGGCGCGAATTTTCGCTACTGTAGCGACTCATTTCACCCGGACGCCGGTAAAACAACATGGCGTCAGGCTCTCAATTCGAATAACAGGTGGAGATCGTTTTATGGGATTTCTGGCAGGCAAGCGGGCGTTGATCGTGGGCGTGGCCGGGGACCGGTCCATCGCCTGGGGAATCGCCAAGGCCATGCACCGGGAAGGCGCCGAGATCGCATATACCTACCAGAACGAGAAGCTCAAGGAACGGGTTCAGAAGCTGGCGGCCCAGACCAAGTCGGATATCCTGATCCCCTGCGATGTTTCCAGCGACGAGCAGATCGAGGCGGTATTCTCGCACCTCGACGACTTCTGGGACGGGCTCGACATCATCGTTCATTCAGTCGCTTTCGCGCTGCGTGAACAGCTGTCCGGCAACTTCGTGGATGTCACGACACGCGAGGGATTCCGCATCGCGCACGAGATCAGCTCCTTCAGCTTCACCGCGTTGGCCAAGGCCGGCCGGTCCATGATGCAGGGCCGTCAGGGAGCGTTGCTGACTCTCACCTACATAGGCGCCGACCGATCGGTACCCAATTACAACATCATGGGACTGGCCAAGGCGAGCCTCGAGGCGAACGTGCGCTACCTGGCGCAGGCACTCGGCCCGGAGGGCATCCGCGTCAATGCGATCTCTGCCGGACCTATCCGCACATTGGCGGCCGCCGGCATTAGCGACTTTAAAAAGCTGCTGGATTACAACGACAAAATGGCACCGCTGGGGCGCGGCGTGACAATCGACGAGGTGGGAAACGTGGCGGCCTTCCTTTGCTCCGATCTCGCCTCCGCCGTGACCGGCGAGATCACCTATGCCGACGGTGGATTCAACACCGTGGCGATTGGCCTGGATTACGGCAAACTGCTGGAATAGGTTTATAGCTGGTCAGCGTAAATCTTGACATTAGCCTTCTGGCGCAATCCCGCACGGTAATTGGCATAGTAGTCCGGACCGCGACGCTTTAGCAGCAACGACCGCGCCTTCTCTTGCGCGCCGCTTTCCGCCTTGTCTAATGTGTCACGCACTCGCAACAGAGCCAGTACCGCATAACCCTGGGGACCCAGGTCAACCAGATCGTATACCGGCTTTCCGCCATCCGGTCGCGTTGCGCGGAACGCGGCTTCGGCGATGCGCGATTCAACGCCTAGCGGCGTTTGACGCGTGAACACCTTCGGTGACTGGTATTTGAAACCACGTTTTTTGGCCAGTGCTTCGAGCGATCCACCGCCCTGCAGTTCACGCAACCATGCTTCACCCAATTTGCCAGCTTCCCGTTTTGCCTGTTCCTGCTTCAGTACCTGCTCGATCTGCGCGCGCACCTCAGCTAACGGCTTGCGTCCGGCCGGCTGCTTGTCGGTAACGCGGATGGCCACCAGGGTATCGCCGCTAACCTCGATGGCATCGCTGTTGCGAACCTGAGCCAGCACATCCGGCTCGAACGCGGCCTGCACCAGCTTGGGATTGGCGGCGATGCCGGGACCGCCGGCGCGCGTGAACCAGTCGCTTTTCTGAATCGGGAGTCCCAGGGCCTGGGACGCGGGTACAAGGCTGTCCGGCTGCTCATACACTAGATTGCGGAATTTCTCGGACAGCTCGAAATACTTTTCCTCGCCCTTGCGTTTGCGCACGACTTCCATCAATTCCTTGCGCACGTCTGCAAAAGGTTTGCGCTTCTCGGGCGTCAGGGCGGTCAGCTTGATCAGATGATAGCCGTAAGTACTGCGAACCGGCTGACTGATTTCACCGGTTTTTAATGCGAAAGCGGTGGCTTCCAGTTCCTTCGGGATCACCCCACGGCGAATCTCGCCAAGATCACCGCCGTGAGAGGATGTCGCGCTGTCCGTGGAATATTTTTTCGCGAGTGCACCGAAATCAGCTCCCGCGCGGGCCTGTTTGGCGATGTCCTGAATTTTCGTCAGCGCCTCTTTGGCCTGCTCATCCGTGGCTTGGGCAGGCAGCGAAATTAATATATGGCTGGCATGGCGCTTCTCGGGAATGACGTATCGAGCCGCCTCTTCGGCATAGGCCTTTTTGAGCTCCTCATCTGTCGGTTGACTGCCCGTGTTCAGATCACCGGCGGAGAATCGCAGATACTCGACGCGCACCTGTTCGGGTATCTGGAAGAGCTCGGTATGGGATGAATAGTACTGTTCGATCTCCTGCCCGTTGACGGGCCCCTTGGGCATCACGGCGTCTGTGCTTATCACGGCGTAGGACACTTCCCGCTCCTGTGATAGCAAGCGGAGCAGCCCTGCCACATCGGTGCGTGTCACAAAGCCGCTTTCGCTCAAACCGGCCTGAACCTGCCTGACTAGACTTTCTTCGCGTACGCTGCTCTCGAATTCATGTGGATTCATGCCTTCGCGACGCAGCGTGGCTTCGTATAGTGCGGAATCAAAACGGCCGTCACGCTGAAAATAC
The DNA here is from genome assembly GCA_035456865.1 of Sulfuricaulis sp. Lineage (GTDB taxonomy): Bacteria > Pseudomonadota > Gammaproteobacteria > Acidiferrobacterales > Sulfurifustaceae > Sulfuricaulis. Next base: position 2,198 of record DATICK010000113.1, on the reverse strand, counting down.
GGCAGTTCGCGGATCGTTTGTGCCAGTCGTGCGTCGCTGAGGCGGTAACCCTGCGTCTCGGCATCGTGCACGAGTAATGCCTGATCGATCAAGCTATCGAGAATCCGTTGCTTGAATTCGGGGTTATCCAGCGTGGCTGGCTCCACACGGCCACGCAGCCGGTCGATCTCGCGCCGGTATTTTACCTGGCTGATATCAATGTCACCGGCCTTGGCGACATTGATCTTGGAACCGCTGTCGAAATAGGAATTGATGCCCCACAGCGCAAACGGGACGACAACCAGGACCAGGATGAAAGTAGCAAAGATGCCCTGAGTTTTTTCGCGGATCGTGGAAAGCATTGGGCGGTTACTCTACAGAGGGTTTACGGGTACTTCAATTCTCAGAGCAGATTCCATAAAAAAGGGCGAGGATGACTCCTCGCCCTGCGCGTGTAGTGGCGGAGCGGACGGGACTCGAACCCGCGACCCCCGGCGTGACAGGCCGGTATTCTAACCAACTGAACTACCGCTCCCGGTCTTTGGTGGGTGCTGAGGGGTTCGAACCCCCGACATTCGCCTTGTAAGGGCGACGCTCTACCAGCTGAGCTAAGCACCCTGAAGTCGAATAAGACCCCCAAAAGGCCGGCTAGTTTAAGGCATCCTTCAGGCCTTTGCCAGACTTGAATTTGGGTGCCTTGGAGGCCGGGATGGCGATCATTTCGCCGGTTCGCGGATTGCGTCCGGTGCGTGCGGACCGGTTGCTCACTGAGAACGTACCGAAGCCGGAGAGCGTGACGGAATCGCCCTGACGCAAGGTACCGGCGATGATCTCGAGCACCGCTTCCACGGCACGTGTGGCGGAAGCTTTGTTCAGTTCGGTGGTTACAGCAACTTTGTCAATCAGATCGGTTTTATTCACGTTAGGTCCTCTTGCTGGATGTGGTGAACAGGATTCCCGAAAACAATTGCTGCTGAAACAAAAACGACGCTCCTTGAAAAAACATAGACGCGTCGCAGGTTATATACAGTTGCGGGAAATCCTTGTCAAGAAAAACAGACACACGATACGGGCCGTGAGACCCGTGTCGTGTGAGCGGAGACAAAAGAGGGAATACCCTCGCCCGAGGGCAAGTCAGGCCGTACCCGTCAATGCGTCGTGATCGGGTTGACGGCAGCAGGCTGCTCCGGCGGCTTGGCCGCTTCGGCGAGCTTCGATTCATCCAGCGGCTCAGGCAGGCGCTCAAGTGCCGCTTCCAGCACCTGATCGACCCAGCGCACGGGGCGGATATCGAGGCTGTCGCGGATGTTTTTCGGAATCTCAGTCAAGTCCTTGCGGTTCTCTTCCGGAATCAGCACCACCTTGAGGTTGCCACGATGCGCCGCGAGCAGCTTTTCCTTGAGTCCGCCGATCGGCAACACCTCGCCACGTAGCGTGATTTCGCCCGTCATCGCCACTTCGGCGCGCACCGGTATTTTGGTCAACGCCGAGACCATGGCGGTGCACATGGCAATGCCGGCGCTGGGGCCATCCTTGGGCGTGGCGCCTTCAGGCACGTGCAGGTGAAAATCATGCTTTTGATAGAAATCGGGCATGATTCCAAGCTTGGTTGCGCGCGCGCGCACCACGCTCATGGCCGCCTGGATCGACTCCTGCATGACGTCGCCGAGCTTGCCGGTGATGGTCAGTTTGCCCTTGCCGGGCACGATAACCGCTTCGATGGTGAGCAATTCGCCACCCACCTCGGTCCACGCCAAACCCGTGACCTGACCCACCTGGTTGGTCTGTTCGGCCGTGCCATAACGGTAGCGTCGCACACCGAGGTACTTCTCCAGACTCTTGGGCGTAACGGCGATGGTCTTCTCCGCCTTGCCCTTGTTGAGCAGAAGTTCCTTCGTCACCTTGCGGCAGATCTTGGCGATCTCGCGCTCAAGATTTCGCACTCCCGCTTCACGCGTGTAATAACGGGTGATATCGCGGACGGTCTTCTCGGACAGATGCAGCTCGTTTTCCTTGAGCCCGTTGTTCTTGAGCTGCTTGGGAATCAGATAGCGCATGGCGATGTTGATCTTCTCGTCATCGGTGTAGCCCGAGAGACGAATCACCTCCATACGGTCGAGCAGCGGCGGCGGAATATTCAGTGTATTCGCCGTTGCCACGAACATGACATCCGACAAGTCATAATCTACCTCTAGATAATGATCGTTGAACGCGTGGTT
>DATICK010000112.1:0-5220 GCA_035456865.1 Sulfuricaulis sp. | reverse complement strand
ATTCTCATGGTTCTCTCGCTTAATGTTCCTGGTGGGTGGCGTGTTCTTCGGTTTTTCCCAGTTTAATCGCCGGGGCGCGTAAACTACAATTTTGCCCACCCCGGCGTCAATGGCCCCCTATAAATGGGGCCTATCGCCCGATTCATCTTTCCAAATATTCCAAGGAGGGAAAGTTGGTTAAGCTCGTTTCTCCAGTGCGACGCGTGCCTGAAAAACCCCGAGAGTGAGCCGCCTGAAATCCAGCCGATGAATATTCCTGACTTCACAGACAGCGAACTTTGGGCGGTGCGCAGCACGTTGAAAGAACGCTACGGCAAGGAGATCGAACCGCAACTCGCCGATACCGAGGTGATGCTCGGCGGCGAAGCCGGCGGCATGGCGTGGTGTCCGACGCTGTTCTGGTCCGCCAAGGGCGCCAACTTTACCATCGTGAAACTCGGCCCCGAACGCTACCGGGCCTATTTCTATTATCATCCGGAATACCAGCTCGGAACCGGCATCGACAGCCACGATAATATCGGCGACTGCGTGGTCAGCGTACTGCAAGTCGAGGCCGACCATATTCGCAAGCAGAAAATCAGCATCGATCAGAATCCGGCGAAGACTGATGGGTCGCCGGACAAACCGGACACATCACCACTTTTTTGGGGAGACTAATACGTATGGCAAAAAGTAAATCCAAGAATGCGTTCTACGCTCAGTCGGGCGGCGTGACCGCCGTCATCAACGCTTCGGCCTGCGGAGTGCTGGAGACGGCGCGCAAGTATCCGAAGAAGATCGGCAAGGTGTACGCCGGCCGCAACGGCATCATCGGCGCGCTGACTGAAGACCTGATCGACACCAGCAAGGAATCCGCCGCCGCCATCAAGGCGCTGCGCCACACTCCTTCAGGTGCCTTCGGCTCCTGCCGCTTCAAGCTTAAGAGCCTGGAGCAGAACAAAGCCGAGTATCAGCGTTTGATCGAGGTGTTCAAGGCGCACGACATCGGTTACTTTTTTTACAACGGCGGCGGCGACTCGGCCGACACCTGCCTCAAAGTCTCGCAGCTTTCCGAAACCCTGGGCTATCCGATCCAGGCGATTCACGTGCCCAAGACCGTGGACAACGATCTGCCGATCACCGACAACTGCCCGGGCTTCGGCTCGGTCGCCAAATACATCGCCGTCAGCACGCGCGAAGCGAGCTTCGACGTGGCATCCATGGCCAAGACATCGACCAAGGTGTTCATCCTCGAGGTCATGGGGCGACATGCCGGCTGGATCGCCGCCGCCGGCGGCCTGGCTTCCACCCCGGACACCGAGATTCCGATCGTGATCCTGTTCCCGGAGGTCGCCTTTGATAAGGATAAATTCCTCGCCAAGGTAGACGCCAACGTCAAGAAATACGGCTACTGCACCGTCGTCGTGTCCGAAGGCGTGAAAAGCCCGGATGGCAAATTCCTCGCCGATCAGGGGCTCAAGGACGCCTTCGGTCACGCACAACTCGGCGGCGTCGCGCCGGTGGTGGCGGGCATCATCAAGGAAGGCCTCGGCCTCAAATATCACTGGGGTGTCGCCGATTACCTGCAGCGCGCGGCGCGCCACATCGCCTCGAAGAGCGACGTGGACCAGGCCTATGCCATGGGCAAGGCCGCGGTGGAGCTGGCCGTCAAGGGCAAGAACTCCGTGATGCCGACGGTCGAGCGCGTGTCGAGCAAACCTTACAAGTGGAAAGTCGGCGTTGCTCCTCTTAATAAGGTTGCGAACGTGGAAAAAATGATGCCCAAGGATTTCATCACCGACGACGGTTTCGGCATCACCGCCAAGTGCCGTACCTATCTCGAGCCGCTCATCCAGGGCGAAGATTATCCACCGTACAAAAACGGCATGCCGCAGTACGTGCGGCTCAAGAACGTGGCGGCGAAAAAGAAGCTCGGCGAGTTCAAGTTATAATTTTGCTGAACCACCAAAACGCCCAGGAAACCCAGATATAAATTTTGTTTTCTCTTGGCGGTAAAAGTTCTTATGACATTGGAAAAGGCAACGGAATTGCTCAAGGTCCAGGCGGATTTCGGCGGGTTCTACAACGCCAATTCGGCCAAGCTGATACTTGCCGAAGTCAGCCGCGAACACGGCCAGGCGGCGGTGGACCGGTTGGTCCGCGAATTGAATCTCGACAAGGTGTTCGGCTTCGAGGCGGGCATGCAATTCGAAGGCGGACTGGCGATAAAAAAGTGAAAGTTCCGTCGAGATTGATTTTTATCAATGTTGCGATTCGTTCGATTCAGTTACTTTCAGTACTTGTTCTCAAACAACGCGCCAAGCGGCGCAGCAACGTCCAACTTGCAGGAGAATAAACATGTCTGACAGTCTGATCTTTGCACTTGCCTGCGCCGCCGCGGCCATTCTCTACGGCGTGGTGTCCATCAAATGGGTCCTGGCCAAACCCACCGGCAACGATCGCATGCGCGAAATCGCCGCCGCCATCCAGGAAGGAGCCTCGGCCTATCTCAATCGCCAGTACACCACCATCGGCGTGGTAGGCGTTATCCTCTTCCTGGTTATCTTCTTCGCGCTCGATCCCCGGACCGCCATCGGCTTCGCCATCGGCGCCGTCCTCTCGGCCGCGACCGGCTATATCGGCATGAACATCTCGGTACGCGCCAACGTGCGCACCACCGAGGCGGCGAAGGATGGGCTCAATGCGGCGCTGCAGGTCGCGTTCCGCTCGGGAGCCATTACCGGCTTGCTCGTGGTGGGTCTCGGACTCATGGGCGTGGCCGGTTACTACGCGATTCTTCAGCATCTTTCCCCCGACGCCACTCAATCCACCCTGATCGCGCCGCTGGTGGGACTGGCCTTCGGCGGTTCTCTGATCTCGATCTTCGCGCGTCTCGGCGGCGGCATCTTCACCAAGGGAGCGGATGTGGGCGCGGATCTGGTGGGCAAGGTCGAGGCCGGCATCCCCGAGGACGATCCGCGCAACCCGGCGGTGATCGCGGACAACGTCGGTGACAACGTCGGCGACTGCGCCGGCATGGCCGCCGACCTGTTCGAGACCTATGCGGTGACCATCATCGCGACCATGCTGCTCGGCAGCCTGGTGCTGCCCAACTTCGGCAATGCCGTGATGTATCCCCTGGTGCTTGGCGGCGTGTCCATCATCGCCTCCATCATCGGCACATTCTTCGTCAAGGTAGGCAAGAGTCAGAAAATCATGAACGGCTTGTACCGGGCCGTGATTGTTTCCGGTGTGCTGGCCGCCATCGCCTTCTATTTCGTGACCGACAAAATGATGGTGGGCAACGGCTCATACAGCACCATGCAGATTTACGGCGCGGCGCTTATCGGGCTCGCGCTCACCACGGCCATGGTGGTCATCACCGAGTACTACACCGCGACCGAGTTCAGCCCGGTGCAGAAAATCGCGCAGGCCTCGACCACGGGCCATGGCACCAACGTCATCGCCGGCCTGGGCTTGTCCATGAAAGCTACGGCGCTGCCGGTCCTCGCGGTGTGCGCCAGCATCTGGGGCGCGTATGAACTCGCTCATCTCTACGGCATCGCCATCGCCGCGACCTCGATGCTCTCGATGACTGGCGTCATCGTGGCCCTCGACGCCTACGGCCCGGTGACCGACAACGCCGGTGGTATCGCCGAAATGGCGGAACTGCCGAAGAAAGTGCGCGACGTCACCGATCCGCTCGACGCCGTGGGCAACACCACCAAGGCCGTGACCAAGGGCTACGCCATCGGTTCGGCCGGCCTGGCGGCGCTGGTACTGTTCGCGGACTACACCGACGCGCTCAAGCACGCCGGCAAGGCTGTCGAGTTCAGCCTGTCCAACCCGAACGTGATCATCGGCCTGTTCATCGGCGGCCTGATCCCTTACCTCTTCGGCGCCCTCGCCATGGAGGCCGTGGGCCGTGCCGCGGGCAGCGTGGTGGTGGAGGTGCGACGCCAGTTCAAAACCATCAAGGGAATCATGGAAGGCAAGGCCAAACCGGACTATTCGAAGGCCGTGGACATGCTGACCAAAGCCGCGATCAAGGAAATGATCCTGCCGTCGATACTGCCGGTGCTGGTGCCGATCATCATTGGCTTCACCCTCGGACGCGAGGCGCTGGGCGGCGTGCTGCTCGGTTCCATCGTCACGGGCATCTTTGTCGCCATCTCCATGACCACCGGCGGCGGCGCCTGGGACAATGCCAAGAAGTACATCGAAAACGGCAAATTCGGCGGCAAGGGTTCGGACGCGCACAAGGCGGCCGTGACCGGCGACACGGTGGGCGATCCCTACAAGGACACCGCGGGACCGGCGATCAATCCCATGATCAAGATCATCAACATTGTGGCGTTGCTGATCGTGCCGTTGCTGTAATCGCAGCTCACCGTAACCCAAAGGGCCGGCATAGCCGGCCCTTTTTTTTGAGCTCACAGGATTATTATTAATTTTATTTAATCCTGTTAATCTTGTATTAATCCTGCAATTCCTGTCTAGGTTATTTTTTATGAGAATCTGCATCGTTTCTGACAGCCACGATCATCGCGAGCATCTGACCGTCGCCGTCACCGAAGCCAGGCAACTGGGCGCACAAGCCGTGCTGCACTGCGGCGATCTGGTGGCGCCATCCACGCTGCATGCCATCGTCCCGCTGGGACTGCCGGTACACATCGTGCATGGCAACAATACGGGTGACCTCTTCCATCTGTCGAAGCTGGCGCACAAGCCGGAGAACCGCGTGCATTATTATGGCCAGGACGGGTCTTTCATCTTACATGGCCGTCGCATTTTCATTGTTCATTATCCTCATTACGCCAAAGCCATGGCGCTAACCGGCGATTTCGATTTCGTGTGCAACGGCCATGAACACCACGCCGTGATCGAGCGCATCAAGAATATTAAAGGAGGAGAAACTCTGCGTATCGATCCCGGCACCGTGGGCGGCGTGAGCGCACCGGCCACCTATGTGCTCGGCGATCTGGAGAAAATGGAATTTGAAATCCGGAAGGTAACGCTGCCGAAAGCTTTGCCAGACAGGCAGCAGGCCTGGGCCTGAGCGCCAAGCCCGGGGAGAAAAATACTCAGGCTTCGGCGGTCTTGCGTTCCGGCAGCGGCTTTTCGAGAGCGAGGGGCTGGATACCCAGTTTCTCGAACAGTTTCAAGTCGGCGTCGGATTCCGGGTTGGGCGTGGTGAGGAGCTTCTCGCCGTAGAAGATGGAATTGGCGCCGGCCAGGAAA
>DATICK010000111.1:0-9642 GCA_035456865.1 Sulfuricaulis sp. | reverse complement strand
AGAAATCATCGCCGGAATGTAGGGGATTAGTCGCCCATGGAGCCGAGGTTGATATTCACCCAAACGCGCGGAGAATAGTGCGTGTATGAAATCGACTTCAGGATGCCGAAAGGAGATCGAGCCATGACCAGTCTATTAGATGCGATCAAGGAATCAGAAAGTGAAACGACCAAGGATGCCAGGTTCCCTCACGCGCCAGCCGACTGGACGCGCGAGCTAGCCGTCAAAACCGCGCAACGGGAAGGGCTCAAGCTCGGCGAGGATCACTGGGAAGCCGTGCGTGCATTGCAGCAGTACTACGCCAAGCACGAGGAGATCACCATCAACATGCGCGAGCTGCACGATGCGCTGGATGAGAAGTTTCACGGGAAGGGTGGCATGAAGTACCTCTATCAGCTCTTTCCGTCCGGTCCGGTGGCGCAGGGCTGCCTCATCGCCGGGCTCAAGGCGCCGGCGGGAGCCACCGACAAGAGCTTCGGCAGCGTGGTTTAGCCGCGATCGCCGCGGGAACTCAGCCGCAGGCCGGGGCCGGCTATGCACAGCCCGGCCTGCGCGTCTATTTCTGGCCGCGAGGGCCTGATTAAAATAAGATCGCCGCAGGCGACGTCAATGGATACCTGTCCAATCCTTAAAATCACGCGCATCGCGCACACGATATTCCCGTCATGACCGCCGCGGCGCTGGCGCTCACGGCGGCGGTGCTGATGCATGTCGCGTGGAACCTGCTGGCGCGCGCCAGCCATCCCGACAGCCGGTTTCTGTGGTGGGCGCTCATTGGTTATCTCGTCATCCTCGGTCCTTGGTCGCTGTACGCGCTCGCGACAGAAGCTCATTGGTCGTACTCCCTCGCCGGCCTGCTGGTCATCTCGGCTCTCGCCAATAGCGTTTACTTTCTTGTGCTCGGTGCCGCCTATCGGCGCGCGCCGGTGGCGCTGGTGTATCCCATCGCCCGCAGTTCGCCCTTGCTCATAGCCGCCTGGAGCAGCCTGTTCTTCGGCGAGGTGATCGTCGCAACGGGATGGCTGGGGATACTCGTTTCCGTCGGCGGATTATTGCTGATGGCGGCGAGCGCGAAACATGGCGACAGCCGCCGCGCGCTGCTTTGGGCCGTGATCGCGGCGTTTGCCACCAGCGTGTATTCGCTGAGCAACAAGTTGGCGGTGACGAGTCTGCCGACTTATGGCGCGCAGCTTGGGCTCGTGAGCACCGATCTGTTTGCCTCGTTCGTCGCGCTCAGCATTGAACAGCGCACCCGCTTCGGCCGCTGGCGGCCTGCGACGGTGCCGCCGATAGTCCGCTGGTTGCCGGCCGGACTGTTCATCGGCAATGCCTACGGACTGGTGATCTTCGCGATGCAATATCTATCCGCCGCCTACGCCGTCGCTTTTACCAACGCGGGGATTGTTGTTGCCGGACTGCTTTCCATCTTTGCCTTCAACGAGCGCGAGCACGCTGGCCAGCGTATCGTCGCCATTGCGGTGATCACCGTCGGCCTGGGGATACTGGCTTGGTCGGCTTGAAACAGACATCGACAGGAATTCCAGATTCGTGAATGCCGGTGAAAAAAGTACTTGCCGCTGGCTATCCGCGCGCTTAAATTGGCGCGAGACATCACTCGCGCCATCAGCGATACTTATTTCCTTGCAAATACTTCATCGGCGTAAACCATGTCATGGCGTATACGACTGATGGTCTTGATGCTGGTTCTGCCGCACGCGATGCCGGTTTTCGCGGCGCAGGGAATTAAGCCCATGCCCGCGCGACTCGCCTCCTGTCCGGATTCTCCCAACTGCATTTCGAGTGACGCCACCGACCCGACGCATCGCGTATCTCCATTCGTGATCGTTCTTCCGGTCAATGAAGCATGGCGTTTGGTCAGGGAGGCAGTGAGTGATATTCCCCGGACAACGATAACAGAGGTAACGGACAACTATCTGCACGCCGAGTGCCGGAGCATGGTATTCCGGTTCGTGGATGACCTGGAACTCGAGTTACGCCCCGCCGAAGGGATCATCGCTGTCCGTTCGGCATCGAGAACCGGATACTCGGACTTCGGTGTCAATCGGAGCAGGGTGGAGCGGTTGAGGTCCGTTTTGCAGTCCCGCGGGCTGGTCAAATAACGGACCCGCTGCATGCGAATGCGGCCGATATTCAATCGTCCAGCAATTCGAAATACATCAGCAGCGATCGCTGTAAGAACAGGTCGTTGTCGTCGCTGACGAGGAAGAAGCGGTTGCCGCGATGCCGCGCCAGCCCCTCGAAGTTGTCGATCTGATGGCCCTTGTCGCTATCTAGCGCCACGGCGGTTTCGACCGTCACGGGCTCCGTGGGCGAACCGTCGGGTGACAATGTCGCTATTTTCAGGAATACCTCGAGGCGGCCGAGGATGCCACTGAAATTGCCCTCCAGCACCATGACCCGGTTGTTTCCCAGACACTCCAGCGCGGAGATTCGATTGCCAGCCGGCAACGGATAAATCCAGGATCTGCCGTCGAGGCTGAAGATGCGTGTTATGCCTTGACGCTCTCCCTTCAGTGGAGCTTCGGGCACGGTAAGAACCCCCAGTTTGGAATCGATGCACACCGACTCCAGCATTTTATTGAAGTCCTGATACTTTCTGGCGCCGTTGAGCGGAGCGGGCAGGGGATATTCGCTGATCGCGTAGCCGTCAGGCCGGTAACGCACGATGCGCGGAAAGCGCTCGAAGCTGATGATCAGTTCTGCGTCACCCTTGCGTCCGTTATGTCCGTTCAGGATATCCATGCCTTCGGAATCGGGGTACGCGCCCATCAGCGGCTTGCTGCCGGGTTCGCGCAGGTGGAATGCCTTAAGAAGCTTCAGGCCCGTCAGCACGCCGTTTTCGAATACCGGTTGCAGATGGAACAGAAAGCCCTTGTCGGAGATGGCGTACAGGATGCCGTCGTCATCGTCCCAGGCGAGACCGGAGAGCTGCGAAAAGCGCATCCCGTCCAGCGTCGGATTCGGCAACTGCAGCATGCCGAGGAAACGGATGTGGCCTATCCGGTCGCCGATCTTGATTGTTTCAGATAGCGCGACGGACCGGGTTTCCAGCCCGGTCGGCGTGTCAGCATACCCGCCGGCCGATATCACCAGCATGGCGATCGCGATGAGTTCCGTTTTGAGGAAATGCCTCTCCATGGAGAAATTCTATACGGAAAAAATCGCCAGGAGCGAATGTGGACAACGGAGCGCTACGACACTGGTTTCAGTCGCAACGCCGAGATGTGGCGGACAAAAAAACCCATCCCGCCCGTGGCGGGATGGGTCGGTCATGGCCGTCTCAGTTGACCGTGATCTTGGCCTTGGCCTTGATGTCTTTGAGCAGGTTATTGATCTTGTCATCCTGCATCTTGCGGTAGATGTTGGCGCGCGCGTGCTGATCCGCCATGAACTGTTCGAAGGTCGGGATCTTGAGCGGACGGGTGTCCTCGACCTTGATGATGTGCCAGCCGAAGTCCGATTTCACCGGCTCGGTCGATATCGTGCCCTTGTTCATCTTCATGAGAGAGTTGAAGAATTCGGGGACGACCATTCCCTGATTAATCCAGCCGAGTTCGCCGCCGTTCTTGCCGCTCTGCGTGTCAATCGACTTTTCCTTGGCGAGCTTGTCGAATTTCGCGCCTTTCTGCAGTTGCGCGATGATGTCCTTGGCCTCGCTTTCCTCCTTCACGAGGATGTGGCGCACCTTGTATTCGGTCTTGTGCGTGTTCTCCACTTCCTGCTCGAAGCGCTTCTTGACGTCATCTTCGGAGATCGGGTTTTCCCGCAGCAGATTGCGTTTGACGGCCTGTGCCAGGATTTCCTCGCGCACGCGCTTCATGAGCGAACTGACTTCGGGGTCCTGATCGATCTTGTTGCTCACGGCGTATTGCGCGAGCAGCATCTTGTCGATCATCTCATCGAGCACGATCTTCTTTTCCTTGTCCTTGTCCGCGATCGGACCGACCTGCTGCTGGCGTATCTGCAAATAGCCCTGATAGTCCGTCTCCATGATGTTGTCGCCGTTGACGGTGGCGATGACTTTGGCGGCGGGCTTGGCCTCTTCCTGCTTGGCCTGGTCGGCGGGTTTTTTGTCGCAGCCGGCGGCGAGCAGGCCCGCCGCGGCCAGTAACACGATGAGGGATGTGCGTAGGGTTGACATGGATTTTCCTTGGTGACGGTTGTGGTTTGACTGACGGATCCGCTCAGAGCTCGTCCGGTGTGAAAGCCTGTATGCTGAGCGCATGAATTTCTTTTTTCATCATGTCGCCCAGCGCCTGGTAAATCATCTGATGCCGCTGCACGGGGCTCTTGTCTTGAAACGTCGGCGAGACGATGGTGACGGCGAAATGCCCGCCGCCGCTTTTCGCGCCTTCATGCCCGGCGTGCAGGTGGCTGTCGTCGCGTACTTCAATTTTCTGGGGTGTGAAGGCTTCGCGCAAGCGGTTTTCTATCAGAGTTACACGTTCCATCTTATGGCAACACCTTGCGAAACGGTTTGACGTTGACGCTGGCATAAACGCCTGCTTCGACATACGGATCGGTCTTGGCCCAAGTCTGCGCGTCCTCGAGCGAATCGAACTCGGCAACGATCAGGCTGCCGGTGAACCCGGCGGGCCCGGGGTCATTGCTGTCCACGGCCGGGTAGGGGCCGGCGAGCAGCAGGCGACCTTCGTCCTGAAGTTGCTGCAAGCGTGCCACATGTGCCGCGCGCACGGACAGCCGGCGCTCGAGGCTGTCTTCGGTATCGGTACCGTTAATGACGTACCACATCATTTATTTTCCCGCCCTGTCGGCGACCGATTCACTGTCTTCCGGTTTGTGTTGCATGTGCCTGGCCATGAAGAAGGCCTGTCCCACGACGAAGAGCAGCGTCAACCCCAGCAGTCCGAATACCTTGAAGTTGACCCAGATGCTGCGTCGCGTGTCGGCGTCGAGATCAAGACCGTAGAAAAACGCCACGTATATATTCACCGCGCCGAGTACCGCGAAGAAAATTCCCCAGCTCAGATTGAGACGTTTCCACACCGGTGTCGGCAAAGCGACCTGCGCCGACATCATGCGCTCGATGATGGTTTTTTTTCCGAACCACTGGCTGGCGAGCAAGAGCGCCGCGAGTATCCAATAGACCAGCGTTGGCTTCCACTTGATGAAGGTTTCATCGTGCAACGCCAGCGTCAGGCCGCCGAAGACGGCAATGACGCCGAGCGTGATCAGGTGCATGGTCTCGAAGCGGCGGTGCTTGAGCCAGAACAGACCGGTTTGCAGGAATGACGCGGCGATCGCCACGGCGGTGGCGACATAGATGTCGTAGAACTTGAAGGCCGCGAAGAACAGCAGCAGCGGGAACAGATCGTAAAGGAATTTCATCGTACAGACAGTGGCAAAAGGGCGGCTATTTTCGCATTCCGCCACAAAAGCGGCAAGGACGTCTTGGAGGCCTGGTAGCTCTGATTAAGTCCGTTCGCTCCGGGCTTGTCGAAGGGCGGATGGCCAATTAATCAGGGTTTCGCTAGTGCATCCGGGTCCGTGTCCAGCGGTCGAAAAAGCGTCCCATGACCTGCCGCACCGGTTGGGGGTAGTTGAGCGCCTCCATCTGCTGCATGCCTTCGGCAAAGAATGCGGCGGCATCTTCCGGCAGATAACGCACCAGGTCCTCGAAAACCTTTTCCATGAGTTCCGGGTTGTGCGTGCGCGTCGCGACAATGCCGCGGTTCAGGTGTAGGACGCGCCACGGCCGGCCGGGGTTGTTTTTTTCCAGATCCTCCTTGATGAGGCTGGCACTGGCCTGAATCACGCGGCTCATGAAATGGGTTATCGGCTCGAGCGACGCCGGGTCATGCATGCGGTTGGAAAAATTGGCGAGCGCATTGACCACCGGATCGAGAGCGCGAATCTGACCGTCGTGGCGCATGATCCAGTCGGCCGCCGCCAGTATCACGATTTCAAGATCCGTCCGCGGCACGGGCATGTTAAGTTGACCTGCCCAGGCGATGAGATCAGTGAGCAGCGTTATGCCGTAATCGCCAAGCTGAGTCGCGTCTTCCTTGGTGATCGGCCCGACTTCGCCTTCCTCCCGATCGATCCGCGTGATAATCGCCAGAAACTGTTCGATGGCCTCCGCCAATTGTCCCGGCGTGACCTGATTGGTGTTAGCCGGGCGCCGTGCTTCGTAGGTGTCAATAATATCCCTGGCCGCGTGTTCGAAACGCAGCGTCGCTTCGGCAAGGCTGGGTGGCAGGGTAGTAGTCATCGGTTGTCCTGTATCTCTAAAGTATAACGCGTTTATTCATGATATCCTGCTTGCGACATGAGCAATACCAATACACCCTCTGCTGATTCCTCCATGCGGTGTTTCGATCTGCACACACACAGTCTGCAATCGGACGGAACCCTCACGCCGGCAGAACTGGTGACGCGGGCCCGCGCGGCCGGCGTGGACGTGTTGGCGCTGACCGACCATGACGTGACCGATGGCATCACCGAGGCGCGGGCCACGGCGGCTTCGCTGGGCATGAGATTGGTTGCGGGCGTTGAAATTTCCGTCTCGTGGCAGAACCAGACGGTGCATATCGTGGGTCTTAATATCGATACCGTGGACCACGCCTTGCAGCAGGGCCTTTCGCGCCTGCGCGAGTTCCGCCAATGGCGTGCGGTGGAAATTGGCCGCCGGTTGCAGAAAAAAAGAATTGAAGGCGCTTACGAAGGCGCACGGCGTCTGGCGAAAGGAACCATCGTTTCGCGCACGCATTTTGCGCGTTTTCTCGTCGAGCAGGGTTATGTCCGCGGCATGCAGCAGGCTTTCAAGCAGTTTCTGGGGAGCGGAAAGCCCGGCCACGTGCCCGGCCAATGGGCGACGCTCGACGAGGCGGTGGGTTGGATTCGTTCCGCGGGCGGCCAGGCGGTGGTGGCCCATCCGGCGCGCTACAAACTGAGCGCCGGCAAATTGCTGCGCTTATTCGGCGATTTCCGCGAATGCGGCGGTGAGGCGATCGAAGTGATTTCCGGCAGTCATACGCCCGACGCCAATCGGCATTTTGCGCGCGTTGCCGCCGAACAGGATTTTCTCGCGTCGGCCGGTTCCGATTACCATGGGCCGGAGAAGACCTGGATGGATCTCGGCAGACTGCCGGCTTTGCCGGAAGGCTGTGTTCCCGTCTGGCGGGACTGGGAAATGGCCGGACCGGTCACGCGTCAGGCCGTGGCAGGAGGTTTGTCCTAGGGCAATATGGCACAGTATTTTCAAATTCATCCGACGCATCCACAGCTGCGACTAATCAGGCGGGCGGTGGACATCGTGCGCGCGGGCGGGGTGATCGCGTATCCTACCGATTCGAGCTATGCCCTCGGTTGCCATATCGGCGACAAAGAGGCCATGGAGCGCATCCGCCGTATTCGCCGCGTGGATGATAATCACAATTTCACGCTTGTGTGCCGCGACCTTTCCGAAGTGGCGCAATACGCCCGCGTGAGCAACGCCGACTACCGTCTGCTCAAGGCTAATACGCCCGGACCGTATACTTTCATACTGCCGGCCACACGCGAGGTACCGCGCCGCTTGCAGCATCCCAGGCGTAAAACCATCGGATTGCGTGTGCCAGACCACGTCATTGCCCAGGCCTTGTTAACCGAACTGAATGAACCGCTGATGAGTTCCACCCTGATGATGCCGGGAGATGACCTGCCTCTCAGCGATCCCGAGGATATCCGCAGCCGGCTTGAGCACGATGTGGATCTGGTGGTGGACGGCGGATTTTGCGGGCTTGAACCAACCACCGTGGTCGAGATCGAGGGCGGCCGGGCGAGCGTGTCACGCCAGGGCAAGGGCGAGACGGCGCGCTTTACGGTTTGAATATCCCCTGAAAATCAATCGGATAAAGCCAAATTTTGCGTTTTACGTTAGCTGCGCTCCTGATATACTCCGCGGCCAATGCCTGACCTAAGCCTCCCCCAGATAGTTGCCGTAATATTCCTGCCTTTGCTGTTTGCCATCACGGTCCACGAGGTCGCGCATGGGTGGATGGCCAAGCAATTTGGCGACCCCACGGCACAGCGCCTGGGGCGCCTGACGCTTAACCCGCTGAAGCACATCGATCCGGTTGGCACCCTGCTGATACCGGGCCTCTTGCTGCTTATGCATGCTCCTTTTCTATTTGGCTGGGCCAAGCCAGTGCCGGTTACCTGGGAAAATCTGCGTCATCCCAAACGCGATATGGCGATTGTGGCAGCGGCTGGTCCCGGAGCAAATCTGGTAATGGCATTGTTCTGGGCAATCATTGCGCTTGCGGGCGTGCATCTCGGGACATTTACCTGGGCTGGCATGCCGATGCAGTATATGGGAATATATGGTATAGAAATCAATGTTATATTGATGGTTCTTAATCTAATTCCTTTGCCTCCGCTTGATGGTGGGAGGGTTGCCGTGGGACTTCTGCCGGGCCCTTTAGCTTGGCAGTTGGCCCGAATTGAGCCTTTCGGTTTTTTTATTCTATTGGCACTTCTCGCGACAGGGGTCCTGAGTGTCATTATCGGTCCGCCAATAAACGGAATTGAACATCTGATTATGAAGCTTGTGGGGCTGGGATGAGCACTGTCCTTCCCGGTCAGCCGATGCGGGTCCTCTCAGGCATGCGCCCCACCGGACGGCTGCACCTTGGGCATTATCACGGGGTGCTGAAGAACTGGGTACAGCTCCAGTCCCAGTATGAATGTTTCTTCTTCGTGGCTGACTGGCATGCCCTGACCACGCATTACGAAGATCCCCATATCATCGAGGAAAGCGTCTGGGACATGGTGGTGGACTGGCTGGCGGCCGGGGTGGACCCGAATAACGCCACCCTGTTTATCCAGTCCCGCATACCGGCACACGCCGAGCTTCATGTCCTGCTGTCGATGATCACACCCCTGTCCTGGCTGGAGCGCGTGCCGTCGTACAAGGATCAGCAACTCCAGCTGGGAGATCGGGATCTTTCGACCTACGGATTTCTGGGCTACCCGTTATTGCAAAGTGCCGATATCCTTATATATCGTGCGGGTATGGTGCCGGTGGGCGAGGATCAAGTGGCTCATGTGGAGCTCACACGCGAGGTCGCACGTCGTTTCAATCACCTCTACGGGCGGGAGCCGGGTTACGAACAGCTGGCCGAAGACGCCATCAAGAAAATGGGCAAGAAAAACGCCAAACTGTATCGCGAGCTGCGTACGGCTTATATGGAGCAGGGTGACCGTGAGGCCCTGGAGACGGCGCGTGCGTTGCTTGAGCGACAGAAGAACATCGCCCTGGGTGACAAGGAAAGGCTGTTCGGCTTTCTGGAAGGCGGAGGCAAAATCATTCTCCCCGAGCCCCAGGCCATGCTGACCCATGCGCCCAAGATGCCGGGGCTCGACGGCCGCAAGATGTCCAAATCTTATGACAACGTCATCAGTCTGCGCGATCCGCCGGCGGAGGTGGAAAAGAAGCTCCGCACCATGCCCACCGACCCGGCGCGCGTGCATCGTACTGACCCGGGAAACCCGGACAAATGCCCGGTGTGGGATTTTCATCTCGTCTACTCGGACCAGGAAAAGAAGGACTGGGTGCAAAACGGCTGCCGTTCGGCGAAAATTGGCTGCCTTGAATGCAAACAGCCCATCATTGATGCC
>DATICK010000110.1:0-2257 GCA_035456865.1 Sulfuricaulis sp. | reverse complement strand
ATCGCCTCTTCCAGTTCATGCGGGTAGATATTGCGCCCGGCGCGGATGATGATGTCTTTCACGCGCCCGGTGATGTACACGTCGCCGCCGGCCATGTAGGCGAGATCGCCGGAATCCAGCCATCCGTCGTGAAACAGACGCCGGGTTTGCTCCGGGTTGCGGAAATAACCGGAAGTCGCCGAAGGTCCCTTAAACTCGAGTCGGCCTTCTTCACGTTCGCTTACCTCATAACCGGTGGAATCGACAAGGCGAATCTGGTGCCCGGCCAGGGGTTGTCCGCAGGCGACAAAGCGCAGCGCGTTCGCGTCGTCCGCCGCGGCGGGCACGGCCCGGCCTTCGCGCATGAACACCTCGCGGTTAATGCGATCGACGACGGGCGCACGCCCGGGTGGCGGGAAGGCCAGGCCCACGGAACATTCTGCCAACCCGAACACCGGGTACATGGTTTCGTGCCGTAAACCGTAGCGCGCGAACCGTTCCTGGAATCTGGCAATGGTATCGGGACTTACCGGCTCGGCACCGTTGAATGCCACGCGCCAGGAACTCAGGTCCAGGCCCTCGATGTCGCGGTCCTGGAGGCGACGCAGGCAAAGTTCGTAGCCGAAATTGGGCGCGCCCGAGAGTGTCGCGCGGTGCCGATGGATTGCCCACAGCCACCGCTCCGGTCGCGTGAGAAAGGTGAGCGGCGACATCACCACCAGCGGCACGGCAAAGTACAGGCTTCCGAGCCAGGCGCCGATCAGGCCCATGTCGTGATACAGCGGCATCCAGCTGACGAACACATCGCTTGAACTGGCGCCGATTGCCTGGCCCATGGTGCGGATGTTCGCCAGCAGGTTGGCGTGCGTGAGAATCACGCCTTTGGGGTTACCGGTGGAGCCGGAGGTGTATTGCAGCATGGCAATATCCTGCGCCTGCACCGCAGGCGCAGACTGGCCCTTCGGCGCCGCGGCCTCGAGGAGTTCCTCGGGGGTGACAATCGTGCGCAGCATCTCCACCTGCAGTCGCAGCAGCCGCGCAAAGGGTTTTGCTTCCGCGACGGTGATCAGCATGGCAGCGCGGGCATTGTCGAGGATGCGCGCATGGCGGCGCAGATGTTCCTCGATCTGCGACAGCCGCGCGGGCGGGTAGATCGGGACCGGAATACCGCCGGCCCGCAACACGCCGTAGAAACTGAAAAAATATTCCTGACTCGTGGGAAGCATGATTGCCACCGTCTGGCCGGGCTGCAAATCGCGTTTCCGCAAGCCAGCCGCCACGGCGTCCGCGCGCTGTTGCAGAACGGCATAGGAAATTTCCTGTTCATTTCCGGTTTCCGTAATCAGATAGATATGCGGGCGCGCGGGATGAGCACGCACATGCCAGTCCAGGACCGTCAGTAAGGTATTCGCCTCCGGCGGCGGCAGTTCCGTTGCGCCGGCAGGCGGAGAAGGTTGCGGCGGGGCGGGTGTCAATGGCAAATGAACCGGCCTGGCGGCTTGCACCGCGCGCAGCAGGTCGCGCGGCGTTTCCACCGCTGCCAGCGCCCGTTCCATGAGACTCACATCGAATACACGTTCTATACGGGCAAGCAGTTCCACTCTGCCCAAACTGTCAAAACCCAGCTCCCGATCTAGAAGGCTGTCGAGCGTTATTTCCCTGGCGGTGGCGGGGTGAGAGCGCAACTCGGCGGCCAGACGCCGTGTGATGTCGAGGACTACCGCCTCGGCATCATGGCTTCGGTCCGGCTCGTTTTCCTCTTTTCCCAGGGACATGCGCATCCTTCCTGTTGGGCTCATTGCCCTGATGCGGTCGGTTCGCGTGTGCGGTCTGTTTATAGAGCCGCAAGTACTCCTCAGCACTGTGGTGCCAGGTGAAATCGTGATGCATGCCTGTGCGCATCATTTGTTTCCAGCGGCGGGTGTTTTGATGCAATGCAAGGGCACGGTCCACGGCAGCGAGCAGCGCCCCCGTGCGCGCTTCAGTGAGCACGACGCCCGTAGCATTTCCGGCCTTGAGGTTTTCTTCGGTGGCATCCACCACGGTATCGGCCAGCCCGCCGACATTCCGCACGATCGGGATGGTCCCGTAGCGCAGGCTGTAGAGCTGATTCAGTCCGCACGGCTCGAAGCGCGACGGCATCAGGAACATGTCCGCGCCCGCTTCGATGCGGTGGGCGAGTCCTTCGTCGAAGCCGATGCGGACGGCGAATTGTCCCGGATGTTGGCGCGGCAGTCGGGCCAGGGTCTCCTCGAGCGTGCGATCGCCGGTGCCGAGC
>DATICK010000109.1:0-2958 GCA_035456865.1 Sulfuricaulis sp. | reverse complement strand
AACGACCGAACAGGATCCCGTGCTGGCCCGCTGTCTGGCACGCGTGATCCCGGCGACCCGCTTCTTCGCCTTCCAGTCGGTGGAGGATTTCGAGGCTCGCGCCAGGGAGGCCGCCACCGGTTTTGTTCCCGACCTTCTCGGGAAGACGTTTTATGTCCGCATGCACCGCCGCGGGTTTCACCAGAAGCTGGCCAGCCAGCGCGAAGAGCAGCTGCTGGATGTCTTCCTGCTGGAACAGCTCGCCCGAACCGACGCACCGGGGAAAATCCGTTTCGCGGATCCCGATGCGGTGATCGCGGTGGAAACGATCGGTCCGTGGGCCGGTCTGTCGCTATGGAAACGCGAAGATCGCGCGCGTTACCCTTTTGTGCGCGTGAACTGAGGAGCCAACGATGGACCTGACCGCCAAGAATCTGGCCGAAGCGAAGGAGACGGTGGGCAATCTGCTGGAGCAACTGGGGCTGACCACTTACCTCTTCGAGGTCGAACCGCGCGCCGACCGCTGGGAAGTGCGCGTGGAGTGCGCACTCAACAGCGCCTGGCAGTCTTCCATTTTCACCGTGGAGGACAAGGCATTGCGCGCCTGCCGCACTGATCCCCTCGTGCGCGATCAAATGCTGAGTGAGCTGCACAAGCGCCTCGCTCCGCCCAGCCCCAGCTGAGTCCAGTACCGCCCGCCCCGGTTGGGGATGCCGCTTCATGCAAGACTCCGATTGCGTTGAATTCCTGCAGTGGGCGCTGCCACGGCTCCATCGACGCTGGCCCGGGTTCCGCAAGGTGCGCGCGCAAGTCTGCAAGCGCATCGACCGGCGCTGCAAAGCGCTTGGCCTCGCCGGACCACGGGCCTACCGCGACTATCTCGAGCAACACCCGGCGGAATGGGAACCGCTCGACCGGCTCTGCCCCATCACGATCTCCACCTTTTATCGCGACAAGGCGGTCTTCGATTTTCTTGGCACTGCGCTATTACCGCATCTGGCACAAGACGCGCAACGACACGCCACCCGCGATCTGCGCGCGCTGAGCATAGGCTGTGCTTCCGGGGAAGAGCCTTATACGCTCAGACTCGTGTGGCATTTTCATGTCGCGCCGGTTCATCGCGAAATATCGCTGCCTATCGTTGCTACCGACGTTTTACCGGAACTGCTTGAGCGCGCGCGCAAGGCCTGCTATCCCGCCAGCAGTCTCAAGCTGCTGCCCGAAGCGTGGCGCGCCCAGGCCTTTGAGGCCGTGGCGGGTGGATACTGTCTGCGCGCGGAATACCGTCAGGGGATCGAGTTCGTACAACAGGATGTGCGCACGGCATTGCCGGACGCGCATTTTGACCTGATCCTGTGCCGCAATCTGGTGTTCACGTATTTTGACGAAGGCACGCAGCAGGAAATCCTGCCGCGCTTGCTGACTCGCCTCCTGCCCGGTGGCGCACTGGTCATCGGGCGCCGCGAAATCCTGCCGTCCGGGACCGTGGGATTGATACCGTGGCCAGGGGCCGAGCCACGGGGGATATTCCAGCGCCGTTAGGCTGTCGGGCAGCAAGGCATATCTCTCAGGCCATGATGTTCGCCATCACCGGGCGGATTCGTCCCTCTGCATGATACCGAAGAGGTTGCCCTCCGTATCCAGGCAAGTCGCCAGGTAGCCGACCCCTGGTACAGTCCGTTTGGGCTGAACGATCTTTCCGCCACTCGCCACAATCCTGGCGCTGACGTCAGCAACCGACCCCACGTCGACAATATTCGTGATGGAATCCTCGGCATGCTCGCGCTTGGCCAATCCACCATCGATCCCGGGCTCGTTCGGCTCGCCGGTTTTGATGAGCCAATAATCGAAAGGCCCTGTCCACTTCTCGATCCGCCATCCAAACACATCGTGATAGAACCGGATCGCGCGCTCCGGCTCATCCGCACTGATGTCAAAATGAATCACCCTCGGCATATTGATGATCCTTCGGTCAACACTGCATTATCCCGCCGCCACGCGCGGGGCGATTTCCTTGAGGGCGTGAATCTTTTTCATGGTTTCGCGCATGAAAGCAGGCAGGTCGGAAGGCTGGCGCGACGTCACGAAATTGCCGTCCACCATGACCTCGGCGTCACGGTAATTTACCCCGGCGTTCCGAAGCTCTTCCGCCACCGAGCGGTAACAGGTCGCGGTTCGGCCCTTGAGCACGCCGGCGGAAATCAGAATCTGCGGTCCGTGGCAGATGGCGGAGATGGGCTTGCCGGCCTCGAAGAAGGCGCGGACAACATCGAGCACCCGCTTGTTTTCCCGCAGCGCCGACGGTGCCTTGCCGCCGGGCAGCACCAGCGCGCTGTACTGATCCGATCGCACCTCGGCGATGGCGAGGTTGGCCTCGATCTCATATCCGTGTTTGCCCTTGATAAGCCCTTTGGTCAATGACGCGATATCCACCGTGAGGCCTTCCTCCCTGAGCCGGTAGTAGGGAACCAGCAACTCGGAATCCTCGAATCGATTGGCGCTGATGATGAGCGCTTTCATGGTCACCTCCTCCTGTGCACCGCGCAGGCTTCCACCCGTGGCCAACTATCGGCCACGGATCAACATAACCGGCACTGGCGAGATCCGAACCACACCTTCGGCGACGCTGCCCATGAGCAGATGGTCCACTCCCCGCCGCCCATGGGTTCCGGTCACAATCAAATCGGCGGGCCAGGCCTTGGCCTCGGCGGCAATTACGCTGGCGATGCGTGCCCCGGGTGGCGTGGACTCGATCAGCCCGGTCTCCGCCTTGATCCCGGCATCGCGCGCCACGGCTTCCGCTTTCGCCAGTACTCGCTCTCCGGTCTGACGTAAAGCCTCACGAATTTCATTGATGTTCAGGAGTTCCACGTCCCATACGGGAACAACGTCTTCGATCACATGAATAATGCGAAGCTCGGCTTTCTGGTCAATGACAAATTTTATCGCCTCGCGCAAGGCGATATCCGAAGTGCTGCT
>DATICK010000108.1:0-2228 GCA_035456865.1 Sulfuricaulis sp. | reverse complement strand
ACGGCGAAGATCATGCTCTGGACCGTGGTGCGCGAACTCGGACCGCTGTTGTCCGCCATCGTGATCATTGCACGCAGCAGTTCGGCTACCGCCTCGGAGCTGGCGAGCATGAAAATCCGCGGCGAGATCGACCATCTCCGGTTCATGGGCATTTCGCCCGGCGACTACCTGGTGGTGCCGCGCATCGCCGGCATCACGCTCTCCGTCGTGGCCGTCACCTTCTATTTTCAGATGACGGCGATCGTGATGGGTTATGCGTTTGCCGCCGTCATGGGTTTCATGCCGTTCATCAAAAGCCTTTCCGGCGTCATCACGACGCTGAGCCTGGCCGAGGTGCTGGTTTCGCTGCTCAAGGCCTTCGTCTTCGGGCTGGTGATCTCGATCACCTCCTGCTACTACGGCCTGCGCGCGAGCGGCACCGTGACCGCGATTCCACGCGCCGCTACCGGAGCCGTGATGCGCAATCTCCTGACGATTTTTCTGCTCGATGGAATCATTTCTTATGCTTTTTTCATGTGACGTCTTGCTGAAGAGTTGCGGCGGCTTATGATCCGTTTCGAACGCGTGACGAAAGGACCGGTTCGCAATCTGTCGTTCAATTTCGAAAGCGGCGGCACGGCAAAAATCCTGTTCGATTCGGAAGACCGGAAAAATATTCTATTCGGCCTGCTCGCCGGTTTGCAGCGACCGGAGGCAGGGAGGATTTTGTTCTTCGGCGAGGATCTGTTCGCGCACGAAGTGAACGAACGGCTCGCGCTGTTCCGGCGCATCGGCGTGGTGCCGGCGCACGGCGGTCTGATCAGCAATCTCAAGGCATGGGAGAATCTGCTGCTGCCGGCGTGGTATCACCGCGGTTTGACGGCGGAGCAGGCCGAACGACCGGTGGCGGAGATATTCGATCAGCTCGGACCGCGCGAGACCGGGTTGAAGCAACGCATGGGCGAGTTGCCCGGCCAACTGAGTCTGTACGAACGGCGCGTTGTGGCGCTGGCGCGGGCAATGCTGATGGAGCCGGACATCCTGATATATGATTTCACCTTCACCGGTCTGGAGCGCGACGCCGCGCAGCAGTTGATGAAGCTGACCGGTGAGTTTCAATGCAGAAAGGCCGGCCGTGTATCGCTGTACCTGTGCCCGGACGACGCGGTGTCGGCGCGTCTCGAGGCCGACAGCACCATCACCCTGACTCAATGACGCGAGGAAATCATGGCCATATTGCACGATGACGATACGCGCTTCAAAGGGCTCGAGAAAAAAATTGGGTTCTTCGTCATCATTGCTCTCGTCGGTATCGTCCTGACCGTCGCCGCAATCGGCATTCAACAGGACGTCTTCTCGCCCAAAACCCGGCTCTTTATCATCACCGACAGCGGGCAGGATATTAGCGAGGGAATGGCGGTCAAGTTAAGAGGTTTCAACATTGGCAAGGTGGAGAAACTCGAGCTTACCGATGATGCCAAAGTCAAGGTTACGCTTTCCATTTTACGCAGCCACATGAAGTGGGTGAAAAGCGATTCGAAGGCGCGCCTGCTCAAGGAAGGCGTCATCGGCGCGAATATCATCGACATCACCCTCGGGTCCGAAAAGGAAACACCTCTGGAACACAATGCCGCGATCGCGTTCGAGCGCGAGCGTGGGCTCGGGCAAGTGGTGGATCAGCTGTACGCGGAAGTGATACCGCTGATCGATGACCTGAAGCGCGTGGCGCGCCGTGCCGACACACTGCTCGCCGGTCTGCCCGCGACGCAACAGAAACTGGATACGGCGCTCACCAGCGCCACGAAAAATTTCGAGAATCTGGAAAAGGTCACGGCCTCCGACCTGCCGGCCATGACGAAAAGCGGGCGCGAGACGATGGAGAAAGCCAGTGAAACGATGGAGAAAACCAACAAGGTCGTGGATTCGGTCAGCCGCACCTGGCCGATCAGCAAGAACATAAAAGAACCGCGCTCGGAAACTCTCCCGGTTGACAGTTATGCGCCCGACCAGGCCCAGAAACAAAAATAACCGCAAAATCACACCATGAAGCGATGGCGCATGATCCTGTTCGTCACGCCGGCAGTTCTGGCGCTGACCGCCTGCGCCGGGAATCCCCCCGTGCTCACGGAACAGCAGCTAGACGCCATCCAGTTCAATCAGCGCGGCGAGGCCGCTTTCCGCCGCGGCGATTACGCGCAGGCGTTGCAGGAATATCAGGGGGCGCTGGCTATCCACCGATCGGTCGAGAA
>DATICK010000107.1:0-2668 GCA_035456865.1 Sulfuricaulis sp. | reverse complement strand
GGTGAAGTGGTCCATGTCGATGATAACGTGGTGGTGGTCAACGCCGGACTGAAGTCCGAAGCCGTGATCCCCGTCGCCGAATTCCAGGACGCCCGCGGTGAAGTGACCGTCAAGGTCGGCGACCGCGTGGAAGTCGTGATCGAAATGCTGGAAGACGGTACCGGCGAAACCCGTCTGTCACGCGAAAAAGCCTGCCGTGCCAAGGCGTGGGAAGACCTCGAGAAGGCCTTCGAAGTGCAATCCGTCGTCACCGGCGTCATGACCGGCAAGGTAAAAGGCGGTTACACCGTCGCCATGAACACCATCCGCGCCTTTCTCCCCAGCTCCCTGGTCGACGTACGTCCCGTACGCGATCCCAGCTACCTCGAGGGCAAGGAACTCGAATTCAAAGTCATCAAAATCGACCGCAAGCGCAACAACGTGGTGGTTTCGCGCCGCGCCGTGGTTGAGAAAGAAATCTCCGCCGAACGCGAAGCGCTTCTGTCGGGCCTGGAAGAGGGTCAGACGGTCAAGGGCGTGGTCAAGAACCTCACCGATTACGGTGCGTTCATCGATCTGGGCGGCATTGACGGCTTGCTGCATATCACCGATCTCGCCTGGAAGCGCGTGAAGCATCCGGGCGAAGTGCTCAAGATCGGCGATGAAATCGAAGCCAAGGTATTGCGCTACGACCGCGAACGCAACCGCGTCTCGCTCGGCCTCAAGCAGCTCGGCGACGATCCGTGGGTGGACATCCAGCGCCGTTATCCGGAAGGCACGCGCCTGTTCGGCAAAGTCACCAACATCACCGATTACGGCGCGTTCGTAGAAATCGAGCCGGGCGTGGAAGGTCTGGTGCACGTTTCCGAAATGGACTGGACCAACAAAAATATCCATCCGACCAAGGTCGTGCAGTTGGGCGACGAGGTCGAGGTGATGATTCTCGACATTGACACCGAGCGCCGCCGCATATCGCTGGGCATGAAGCAGTGTCAGCCGAATCCGTGGGAGGAGTTTGCCGCCAATCACAACAAGAATGACAAGATCAGCGGCAAGATCAAATCCATCACCGACTTCGGCATTTTCGTCGGCCTGGAAGGCGGTATCGACGGCCTGATCCATTTGTCCGATCTCTCCTGGGCCATGCCGGGCGAAGAGGCCGTGCACAATTACAAGAAGGGCGACGAGATCGAGGCCATGATCCTCGCCGTCGATCCCGAGCGCGAGCGTATTTCGCTTGGCGTGAAGCAACTCGAAGGGGATCCGTTTACGAGCTATGTGACGGCCCATGGCAAGGGCGCCATCGTGAAAGGCACGGTGACGAGCGTCGAGGCCAAGGGCGCGGTCATTAAACTCGCCGACGAGATAGAAGGATATTTGCGTGCCTCCGATATCGCGCGCGATCGCATCGAGGACGCGCGCTCCGCCTTGAAGGACGGCGACAGCGTCGAGGCCAAGATTGTCACGATCGACCGCAAGAATCGCAAAATCTCGCTCTCCATCCGGGCCAAGGACATGGAGGAAGAGAACGAGGCGGTGCAGGAGTACGCCCGTAAAGGGGGCGCGGCCACCTCTTCCCTGGGTGACAAACTCAAGGAAAAGCTTGGGGGCCATGACAGCTCCGACGCCTGAACCACGTCTTCCGGCGGGAAAAGCATCGGTTTTTTGCAGGGGCGAGGCGGTGATTTCGGTATTACCGGCGCGGGCTGCCGCTAGCCGCCAGATCCAGGGAAAGCTCTTCTGGAGACAGGAGTGCCCCAGGAAACGTGGTTTATTGCGACTAACTGCGCCCATTGCCGAAGGGGCATTCGGCTCGGGCACGGGGCGCCAGGTTTATTTTGGTCGGTATCCCATGAAACTGCTTGATATCTTTCTACTTATTTTCTATAGGTAGAGTGTATATGACAAAATCTGAACTGATCAGCCTGCTCGCGGCCAAGCAGCCGCAACTGGACTACCGGGACGTGGAACTGGCGGTCAAAGAACTGCTGGAACAAATGTCCGCCGCGTTGTCCTCGGGCGACCGCATCGAAGTCCGTGGTTTCGGGAGTTTTTCCCTGCATTACCGTCCGCCGCGTACCGGTCGTAACCCCAAAACCGGGGCCGCGGTGCAGGTCCCGGACAAGTTTGTCCCCCATTTCAAACCTGGCAAGGAACTGAGGGAGCGCGTCAACAACGGTACGGAATGAGGGCATTCGCTTTTCGCAGGACATAAACGGCATGTGCGTCACCCATGTCGTTTTTTTGTGACTAAAAAATACGACAAACTAGCCGCCGGATCCCGATGTGGAGGGCGACTCCCTTCCGAATGGCGGCGGCATGGATCTACTTGAACATGTTTGCAGGGTTGTTATTCTCCCGGCCAGTGATCGAAGCCACCATGCCGCCGCAATAACCAGAAATCCTAGTATGATTTTCGTTATTGAACCGGCGCACCTGTGCCGCCACGGATACCAGGCAATTTCAATCATTGCCTGCCTTCGTACGGAAACAATCGCGCCGGGTCAATAATCCAAGGAGGCATCATGAAGCGGATTTTTTATACGGTTCTGGCGATTCTGGTTCTGCTCATTGGCATCGCTTTTGCCATTCTGAACAGACAGTCAGTGGAGCTTAATTACTATTTCGGGTTGAAGTGGAGCGGACCGCTGTCGATGGCGTTGCTGGCCGCCTTTGCCTTTGGCGTGGT
>DATICK010000106.1:0-8925 GCA_035456865.1 Sulfuricaulis sp. | reverse complement strand
TCAACGGCGCTCACGGCAAGGAACTCCTGATCTCGACCTTCCACACCTTCGGTCTCAGAATCCTGCGCAACCACCTGGAGACCATCGGCTATCGGTCGGGCTTTTCCCTGTACGATAACGAAGACAGCCAGTCGTTGCTTGGCAAACTGCTGCGCGGCCAGTACTCCGGCAAGAACAACCCGGCCGATGCCGTGCAGAACCAGATCTCGCTGTGGAAAAACAGCCTGGTCTCGCCGGCGGAGGCGCCGCTCTCGGCTGGCGGTGAAAGCATTCAGGACATCGCGGCACGGGTCTACGGCGAATACGAACGACACCTCCAGGCATACAACGCCATGGATCTCGACGACCTGATCCTTAAGCCGGTGCGGCTGTTCCAGAGCCATCCGGAGGTGCTGGAAGAATGGCGCCAGCGCGTGCGCTACCTGCTGGTGGACGAATACCAGGACACGAATCTCTGCCAGTACGAACTGGTGAAACTGCTCGCCGGCAGTCGCGGGGCGCTGACGGTGGTGGGCGACGACGACCAATCCATTTACGCCTGGCGCGGTGCTCATCCCGAGAACCTGAAGCACTTACAAGAAGATTACCCGTCGCTGAAGGTGATCAAGCTGGAACAGAATTACCGCTCGAGCGGACGGATCCTCAAGGCCGCCAACGCGCTGATCGCCAACAACCCGCACATCTTCGAAAAAGCCTTGTGGTGCGAGCGCGACTTCGGTGAACCGTTGCACGTGCTCAAAGCACGCGGTGACGAACACGAGGCCGAGCGCGTGGTATCAGAACTGTTGCATCACAAGTTCAAGCACAATACCGATTTCCGGGATTACGCCGTCCTGTTCCGGGAAAATCACCAGTCACGTGTTCTCGAACGCGTGTTGCGCGAGCGGCGCATCCCCTACTTCCTCAGCGGCGGTTCCTCGTTTTTCGACAAAACCGAGATCAAGGACGTCATGGCCTATCTGCGGTTGCTGTGCAACCCGGGCGACGACAACGCCTTCCTGCGCGTGATCAACACGCCGCGGCGCGAAATCGGCGCGGCCACGCTCGAGCAACTCTCGGCTCACGCCGGTGAGCTGGGCACGAGCCTGTTGCAGGCATCGCTGGACGCCGGCATCGAGCGACGCCTCACCGCAAGGCAGGTGGCGATACTGCGCGTCTTCACGCATTGGCTGACCGACATGATTGGCAAGGCGGCCGAAGAAGAGCCGGCCAAGCTGGTGTGCGATATACTCGCCGACCTGCATTACGAGGAATGGCTCAAGGACACCTGCAATGATCTGAAAATTGCGCAGCGACGTATGGAAAACGTGCTCGAACTCGTGGCGTGGATCCAGCGTCTCGCACGTCAGGACGATGAGGACAAGTCGCTGAGTGGACTGGTCGCGCGCTTGACGCTGGCGGGCATACTGGACCGGGGCAATGAAGATAATCCCGGCGATCTGGTCGCGCTCATGACGCTGCACGCGGTTAAGGGACTGGAATTTCCGCATGTATTTATCGTCGGCATGGAGGAAGGCTTGCTCCCGCATCACCAGAGCCAATCGGACTTGGGCGTGGAAGAAGAACGCCGCCTGGCCTATGTCGGTATCACCCGCGCCCGCCAGACGCTCACTTTCTCGTTCGTCGAACGGCGCAAGCGTGGCGGCGAGGTGATTGCCTGCGAACCCAGCCGGTTTCTCAAGGAACTGCCGCCCGACGACCTGCGCTGGGAAGAGCCGGACCGGGAGCCCGACCCCCAGGCTATGCTCGGCCGCGCCGAGGTCTACCTTTCTAACCTGCGGAATATGCTCGGCAACGGCTGACCCCTTCCCCAGGCCAGCCTTTATCCCGGCGGGTCATAGAAAATTCCAGTCGTTTCCGCTATCCTTGAATTTATTCGGGCCGAATAGGGATTTCCCGCAGGCGTCAAAAAAACATGGCATCGCCTCGCACAGTTTCCAAGTTAAAGGACGAGCGGCGTAAAAGCCGGATCCATTCGTGGGAAACTGCGCAAGATTTTTCCGCGCTGGACCTGACGCCGGACAATTTCCACGCGTTCTACATCAAATTCACCAACCTGCGTTTCCCGATGATGGTCTCGCACCTGCTCGAGCTGCGTTACCTCATCAATCACACTGTTGAAACGTACAGGGAACCACCGCTCACCCCCGATTACCGCCAGTTCCGCGAAAGTCTGCAGGCGGCGGTCGATTCCTTCATCGACAAGCGGCGTCACAGCGAGCGCATGTTGCGGATACTGAGCATGTTCCGCGACATTCATTTTACGCACTCGATCATGTCGCGCGACGCCGAGCGGCGGCTGCGCGAGGCCATGGACGACAATCGCGCCAACCGCATGAAGTTCATCCGCTACGGGCTTTTCTTCGTGTTCGCCGGTGTAGCCAGCGGCATTGTCTGGCTGGCGATTCCTGAGCCGATGTGGCTGGTCAAACTCCTGCCCGCGGTCTACGGTTACCTCTCCTGGTACTATTTTCACAAGCTGCCCGGACTCGACCGGGAACACGAAAAGCTGACGCTTGAACTCAACGACGTCCTGCGCTGCCGCGTCGATTCCCTCAACTGGAAAACCCTCATTCACAAACTCGCCATGGTCCTGGGTTACAAGCGACTGCCGGGTATCGAGGTGTTCCATGACGACCACGATCGCATGGATCGGTCGGTTTATCACTGAGAGAGCGTCATCTCGCGAAAGCGGGATCCAAGAAGTAAATAACCAAAAGCCGCCGAAAGGCGGTTTTTGACTTTGAAAAGCTAATTGCGGGTGGCTCCGCCCCTGCAGCATTGCCGTCATGCCCGCGGAGGCGGGGTGAGGCGGAGTTTTTGTGAACACACTTAACGTGTGTTCACGCCGCCGAACGGGTGCAACGGATTTTGTTGCACCCCGGGCAGCAACAGGCTTTACATTGTTATCGCGCGCCTTCCACGCGATCTTAACAGCTACTTGTGGGTGGCTGACCCACGGCAGGTGACTTTTCTTTGCTTGTCCAAAGAAAAGTCACCAAAAGAAATGACACCCCGGAGCGCCCGCCGGCTTCGCCGGTTCCTTCCATTCCTCGCCCCACCGGGCGCTCGCCAACTCGCCGGGCGCTGAACAACGCGCCCCGGGTTCAGACACGAGGCTCGCTTCTCCCGATTTTGGCTGCGATGCTCGGCGGCGGCTACGGGGGTTGAAAACCCTCATGCTCGATATCACGAAGTGTGAGACTTACCCGCGCGGATGATGTGCCTCATGTAGACTTTTCAACCGCGCCTGCGCGACATGCGTGTAAATCTGCGTGGTGGAAAGATCGGCGTGACCCAGCAGCATCTGCACCACGCGCAGGTCGGCGCCGTGATTCAGCAGGTGCGTGGCAAAGGCGTGGCGCAGGGTGTGCGGCGAAAGCGCCGTCTGAATGGCGGCGGTGCGCGCGTGGACCTTGAGGTTGTGCCAGAAGGCCTGGCGCGTCATCGGCCCGCCGCGGGCGGTGGCGAACAGCGCATCGGTCGAGCGGCTCCGCACCAGCTTGGGCCGACCTTCGGCGAGATAGCGGCTGATCCACGCTATCGCCTCTTCGCCCAGCGGCACCAGCCGTTCCTTGTCGCCCTTACCGATGACGCGAACCACACCCTGCGTGAGACTGACTTGCGATAGCGTCAGGCCGACCAGTTCCGATACGCGCAGGCCGGTGGCGTAGAGTGTCTCGAGCATGGCGCGGTCGCGCAGGCCGTAATGCGTCGCGACATCCGGTGACTGGAGCAGTTTCTCGACCTGTTCTTCAGTGAGCGATTTGGGCAAGGGCCGGCCGATCTTGGGCGAATCAATCAGCGCCGTGGGATCGGTTTTGATGCGCTCCTCGCGCACGAGGTAACCGTAAAAACGCCGCAAGCTCGAAAGCAGCCGCGCCGTGGTGCGCGGGCGCGCGCCCTTGCTGACACAGCCGGAGAGATAGTCGAGTAAATCACCGCGCGAAGCGGTCATCAACGCCGTGCCGCGCGGCGCCAGCCAGCGGCTCAGGCCTTCCAGATCGCGGCGATAGGCGTCGAGCGTGTTGGCGCTCAACCCCTCCTGCAGCCAGATGGCATCGCAGAAGCGCTCGATGATGTCCTTATCCGGCGTGCTCATGCTCCAGCAGCCGGTGTTTAATGCGCAGCGCGTTTCCTGAGCGTTTTCCCATGAAACCGCCGGAGCCGTTCGCGGCCACGACGCGGTGGCAGGGAATCACGATGGGAACGGGATTGGCGCGGCAGGCATTGCCCACGGCGCGCGCCGAGGTTTCGAGTTTCTTTGCGAGCACACCGTAACTGAGCGTCCGGCCCACGGGAATCCGCCGTAGCGCGCGCCACACACGCTGCTGAAAGACCGTGCCCGACAGTGCCAGTGGTATGTGAAAGGAAGCGTTAGGATTGGTGAAATACGACCGGAGTTGGCGGCAGACTTTCTTCGCCGCGGTCGTGCGTGGAGCATGCAAAGCCGTTGTATCGCCCAGAAAGCTGACGTCGACTAGCGTACCGTCCTTCAGCTTTACACCGATCCGTCCCACGGGCGTGGAGATGACGGCATCGTATCCTTTGGCCTTTGTAGAGGTTTCCATGCGTAGCATGTCCGCATTATCCACGGACGGGACGGGCGGCGCTACCGTGAGAGTATTAGTCGAGCCGCCTTCGGCAGCATTTGATAATTGCGGGTGACTCCGCCTCTGCAACATCGCTGTCATTCCCGCGAAGGTGGGAATCCAGGTTTTGAATGGTATCGCGCGCCTTGCGCGCGATCTCAAAACCTACTTGTGGGTGGCTGACCCGCGGCAGGTGACTTTCTCTTGCTTGTCCAAGAGAAAGTCACCAAAGAGAAGGACACCCCGGAGCGCACGCCGCTTCACAAGACGAAGCGGTTCCCTCCGTTCCTCGCCCCATCGGGCGCTCGCCAACTCGCCGGGCGCAAAATACGCGCCTCGGGCTCAAACACGGGCTCGCTTAAAAGCTCCCGGTGGGGCTGCGGTACTCGGCGCGCGCTACGGGACCCGAAAACATCAACACCGGCACCGAAAGTCAAAAGCCGCTTTTCGGCGGCTTTTGTTCATTTACATCCTGGATGCCCGCCTTCGCGGGCATGACAACAAACCTAACTTTCGCGGAGAAGACAACCGCAAAAAGAAACGGCCGGCATGGAAACATGCCGGCCGTTGTTGTCCTGACAAAATAGAATCAGACCTTCTCGCGGATACGCGCCGCTTTGCCGGCCAGATCGCGCAGATAGTAAAGCTTGGCGCGGCGCACGTCGCCCTTGCGATTGACATCAATCTTGGCGATAGCCGAGCTGTAAAGCGGGAACACGCGTTCCACACCCTCGCCGTAGGAGGTCTTGCGCACCGTGAACGAGGAATTGTAGCCGCTGTTGCGGCGCGCGATCACCATACCCTCGAAGGCCTGGAGGCGTTCGCGCTCGCCTTCCTGCACCTTGACGTGCACGGTGACCGTATCGCCCGGCGCGAACGCCGGAACTTTCTTGTCCGTCATCATTCGCGTTTCCAACTCTTGCATGATCTTGCTCATTTTTCGACTCCTGACTCTTTAAGATGTTCCTGCCGGAATTCTTCCAGCAGCTGTTTCTGCTCGTTGTTCAAGGATAAACGTTCCAGCATATCCGGCCGCCGCAACCACGTCCGTCCCAGCGACTGCTTCAACCGCCAGCGGCGGATTTTGGCATGATCGCCGGACAACAACACTTCCGGCACCTTGCGCCCCGCATACTCTTCCGGCCGGGTGTAGTGCCCGCAATCGAGCAGGCCCTCCACGAAGGAATCCTGCTGTGCCGAATCCTCGTCGCCCAGCGCGCCGGGAAGCTGGCGCGCAATCGCGTCAATAACAACCATCGCCGCGAGTTCACCGCCGGAGAGGACATAATCACCAATCGACCATTCCTCGTCCACTTCACTCTCGAGCAAACGCTCGTCGATGCCTTCGTAGCGGCCCGCGAGGAGAATCATTCCTTCACGCCTGGACATCTCCAGCACACCCGCGTGGTCCAACTTGCGTCCCTGCGGCGAAAGATAAATCACCTTCGCGCCTTTTGCCTGCTCGCCGCGAGCTAACTTGATAGCGCGCGCCAGCGGCTCGATCATCATCACCATCCCCGGGCCGCCGCCGTAAGGCCGGTCATCCACGCTGCGGTGCCGGTCCTCCGTGTAATCGCGCGGGTTCCACACCCGCAAGCTCAGCAATCCGTTCTTGATCGCCCGCCCGGTAATTCCGTAACCGGTCACTGCCTCGAACATTGGCGGAAACAGACTGATGACATCAATTCTCATGGGCTAGAAATCGGCGTCCCAGTCCACCCGGATGACCCCTGCTTCGAGATCCACTTCGCGCATGACTTGCGCCGTTGCCGGAAGCCATCGCTCGCGCCCGTTGCGCACCACCATCACATCGTTCGCGCCGGTATCGAACAGGTGGTCCACCTTTCCGAATTTCTCGCCGGCGAGGTTGACCACCTCAAGCCCGACGAGTTGTGCCCAGTAATACTCTCCTTTCTTCAGCGGCGGCAGTTTCGACAGCGGAATCGCAATCTCGGCGCCGACGAGAGTGCTGGCCTGATCGCGATCGGTGTAACCAGTCAGCCTGGCGACAACGCCCTTGCCCTGCGCGCGCCCTTCTTCAACCGCGATCTCGCGCCAGGCACCGCCAATTTTCACGAGCCAGGGCGAATAACCGATGATGGCTTCGCGCGGTCGAGCGTGGGAGAACACCTTGACCCAGCCCTGCACACCGAAGAGGCCGCTGATTCGGCCGAAAAGCACCAAACCGTCAGGGCGTGACGGATCGGTCATGTGACGTCAGGAGGCGCTGGCCTGCTTCAGCAGCTGCGCCACGCGTTCGGTCGGCTTGGCGCCCTTGCTCAACCAGAACTCCACGCGCGCCATGTCGACGTGTATTTTCTGTTCCTTGGCGGACGCCAGGGGATTGTAAAATCCGATGCGTTCGATGTTGTTGCCATTGAGCGCGCGACGACGGTCCGCGACGATGATGCGGTAATAAGGGCGCTTGTTCGCGCCGCCACGGGCCAGACGTATTGTTACCATTCGTGCTTCCTCTATCCGTTTAAGACCCGGTCCGACCGGACAAGGCCCTGCAAGGTTTGCGAAAGGGCGCGATTTTACCCTTGATACCCGGGGAAATGAAGGGGCCCGGCCTGAAAATCCGCTGTTATTTAGGGGCCTTCGCCAAATAAAGTGCCCTAAACAGAGGTTTGATCCGTCACCCGGCCCTGCTTGCCCGGGCCGGAGGCTCAA
This sequence comes from Sulfuricaulis sp., assembly GCA_035456865.1. Lineage (GTDB taxonomy): Bacteria > Pseudomonadota > Gammaproteobacteria > Acidiferrobacterales > Sulfurifustaceae > Sulfuricaulis. Next base: position 1,660 of record DATICK010000106.1, on the reverse strand, counting down.
TCACCCGATCAGGCTTGCAAATCGGCCGTGACTGGCAGATAAAACAGAGAAGAACATCTCATCAGCTTGACCGAGGGGCGATATGGCCAAGTCTTCATCCATCCCCGCAGGCATGGTCCTCCGGGCCGAGGTGCCCGCTGATTATGGCAGCATCCTGACCCCGGAGGCGCTCGATTTCATCGCCGGCCTCGCGCGCGCCTTCGAGCCCGAACGGGAGCGGCTGCTGGCGCGGCGCGCGCAACGCCAGATCGAGCTCGACCGCGGCGTCAAACCGGATTTTCTGCCCGAAACGAAATCGGTGCGCGAGGCCGACTGGACCATCGCCTCCGTGCCGGCGGAACTGGCGGACCGGCGCGTGGAGATCACGGGCCCGGTCGACCGCAAGATGATCATCAACGCGCTCAATTCCGGCGCCAACGTGTTCCTCGCCGACTTCGAGGATTCGCTGACCCCAACCTGGGACAACCTGATACGCGGACAGATCAACCTGGGCGATGCCGTCCGGCGCACGATCAGCTTCGACAGTCCGGAGGGAAAACATTACCGGCTGAACGACTCCACGGCGGTTTTGTTCGTGCGTCCACGCGGCTGGCACCTGGTCGAGAAACACGTGACGGTCGATGGCAAACCGATTTCGGCTAGTTTGTTCGATTTTGGGTTATATTTCTTTCACAACGCCGAGGCGATGTTGGGGAACGGTACGGCGCCCTATTTCTATCTGCCCAAGATTGAAAGCCATCTCGAGGTGCGCCTGTGGAACGAAGTGTTCGTGTCGGCGCAGCAACAGTTGAACATTCCGCGCGGCACGATCAAGGCGACGGTGCTGATCGAGACCATTCTCGCCGCCTTCGAGATGGATGAAATGCTGTACGAGCTGCGCGAGCACTCGGCTGGTCTCAATTGCGGCCGCTGGGATTATCTTTTCAGCGCCATCAAGAAATTCAGCCTCAACCCGGATTTCATCCTCGCCGACCGCGGATTGGTGACGATGACCGCGCCGTTCATGCGCGCGTATTCGCAGCTTCTGATACAGACATGCCACCGGCGTAACGCGCATGCGATGGGCGGCATGGCGGCCCAGATTCCGATCAAAACCGACCCGGCGGCGAACGAAGCCGCGCTCGCCAAGGTGCGCGCCGACAAGGAGCGCGAGGCCCATGACGGCCACGACGGCACCTGGGTGGCGCACCCGGGGCTGGTACCGCTCGCGAAGGAGGTTTTCGACCGGCTCATGCCCACGCCGAACCAGATTCATCGGAAACGCGAGGACGTGCGCGTGAGCGCCGCCGACCTGCTGGCATTCTCGCCGCAGTCGCCGATCACGGAAGCCGGGCTGCGCTACGACATCGGCGTCGGTATCGAATACATGGGGGCGTGGCTGGCCGGCACCGGCTGCGTGCAGATTAACAACCTCATGGAAGACGCCGCCACCGCGGAGATCTCGTGCTCGCAGGTGTGGCACTGGATACACAGCCCCAAGGGCGTGCTCGCCGACGGACGCAAAGTCACGCTCGACCTGGCGCGCCGGTTGATCCCGGAGCAGCTCCAGCGCATTCGAACTTCGCTTGGGGGAAGAACATACGCCGCCAACAAATACGAACTCGCCGCGAAGCTGTTCGACAAGTTCATCAGCACTGAACCGCTGCCGCAGTTCCTGACG
>DATICK010000105.1:0-4579 GCA_035456865.1 Sulfuricaulis sp. | reverse complement strand
TCGAAGGGCGGCTCACGGTCGTGGTGGCCAATCTCGCGGCGCGCAAGATGAAGTTCGGCCTGTCCGAGGGCATGGTGCTCGCCGCCGGTCCCGGCAAGAGAGATTTGTGGATTCTCTCGCCGGACGATGGCGCGCAACCCGGCATGCGCGTCAAATAAAAGTCATACTTCAATCGTCAACAACGCCGGTTTGGGGCTGACTGCGACTTTTAGCCGCAGCGGGTACTTGATGCACGTCAATTAGTCCCGCACGACGCGCGAGTATCTTCACCGCATCGTCCCGAAGATACCGAGGTGTTGCATGAAAAATATTTATGTTTGTGTTCTGACTGGCGCGCTGTTGTCCGCTTCTGCATGGGCGGATGACAACGCCGCGCGCGTTGAGGCCAGCCGCAATGCCGTGAAGGAGCTCCAGGGTGCGTTGGTCACCGAGTTGCAGGCAGCCATGAAAGCGGGCGGGCCGGTCAATGCCATCGAGGTTTGCAGTAAAAAAGCTGTCGAGATTGCCCAGAATATTTCTTCGAAACACGGCTGGAAGGTCGGCCGCACCAGCCTGAAATATCGCAACCCGAAGAACGCGCCGGATGCCTGGGAAACCCAGGTGATGCAAAATTTCGAGGAACGCAAGGCGGCGGGCGAGGACCCGACGAAGCTCGAACACTTCGAGGTCGTGAGCCAGGATGGGAAGCAGGCTTTCCGCTACATGAAGGCACTGCCGATTCCGGAAGGCGCGCCCTGCCTCGCCTGCCATGGCGAAAAACTCGATCCGGCGGTGCAAACCAAGCTTAAGGAGTTGTATCCGAACGACAAGGCGACAGGCTATAAAACCGGGGATCTGCGCGGCGCCGTCACCATCACTCAGCCGCTCTGATTCCCGCCGTCATCGCTCATCCCCGGTTCAGTACAGGCCGGGGATGAATTTTTTGACTCGCCGCGCGTAGTCGGCATAGTCCTTATATTTTTCTCGCAGCCAGATTTCCTCGTGCACGGCCTTGCGATCGAAGAAGAACGCAAGACCCAGCACATACAAGACACCGACCTCACATAGCCACCACAAGGCCCATCCGAGGCTCACCAACATCACTGATGTATACATCGGGTGACGCATAAACCGGTAGGCGCCATGTCGACACAGCGTGGCGTCGGCGAGCGGCTTGGGGAAAGGCGTGAGGGCTTTGCCCAGACTCGCAAACCCCCAGACGGCCAGCAGCACACCCAGCAGGGTGACCGCCACACCTCCCATTGGCACCAAACCGTCAGGGGTGAGATGTCCGCGGCCCTGCCACACCGGAATAGCGAACGCGAGCAGCATCACCGGTACCTGGGCCAATACCCATATTCCGCCACGGGACACGAATGAATTATTCTGCGGCATGCGGCTGAAGCTCCGGTTTACCAACGCACGGTAGCGCTTGTTGCCTGAGGCGTAAAGCGCGGCCATACTTTCCGGCCATGTCCACACGCGCCCGACAAGCCGTTTCCGCCGATCGGATCGACGCGTGGTTGCCGCAAACGCAATGCACGCAATGCGGTTATCCGCGCTGCCGCGCGTACGCCGAGGCTGTCGCGCATGGCGAGGCCGGCATCAACCAATGTCCGCCGGGCGGTGAGGTCACGATCGCCGCGCTCGCCGAGCTGCTGAACGCATCACCCGCACCGCTGGACCCGCGCTTTGGCATTCACAAACCGCGCGCCCGCGCCGTTATCGATGAAGCCGTCTGCATCGGCTGTCGCAAATGTCTCGATGTCTGTCCAGTGGACGCCATCGTCGGCGCGCGCAAGCTGATGCATACCGTCATCGCGCGCGAGTGCAACGGCTGCGAGCTGTGCCTTCCGCCCTGCCCGGTGGATTGCATCGCGATGGTCCCCGTCGATTCGGATGACGCGGCTGAACCTTGGCCGGAGTACACACGCGCAGAAGCGGATCGCTGGCGCGCGCGGACCGAGAATCGTCTGCGCCGTCTGGCACTCCGCACGCGCACGCGGCACGGGACGCCGCACTCCACCGAATCGGCGGCGCCGCTCCCGCCCGATCGCGAGCATATCCGCGCCGAAATACGCGCCGCCGTGGCACGGGTCAAGGCGCGCAAGGCACGCACCACCGGTCAGAAGCCTTGATCCGCACATGAATGCGCGCAAGCGTCACGAAATTTTCGCACGGCTCAAGCAGGCCAATCCGAGCCCGACCACCGAGCTCCAGTACCGGAATCCTTTCGAGCTGCTGGTATCGGTGATTCTCTCGGCGCAGGCCACGGACAAAAGCGTCAACAAGGCCACGGCGGAACTCTTCAAGGTTGCACGCACGCCGCGCCATATCCTCGACCTCGGTCTGCGGGGACTCAAGCGCTACATCAAAACGATCGGCCTCTACAACACCAAGGCCGCCAATATCCGGAAGACCTGCAAAATCCTTCTCGAAAAACATGGCGGACAGGTACCGGCGACGCGCGAGGAACTGCAGGCGCTGCCGGGCGTGGGACGCAAAACCGCCAACGTGATTCTCAATACCGCCTTCGGTCAGCCGACCATCGCCGTGGATACGCATATCTTCCGTGTGGCCAATCGTACGGGACTGGCGCCGGGGAAAAACGTGCTCATCGTGGAGAAAAATCTGCTCAAGGCGGTCCCCGAGGCATACCGCCACGACGCGCATCACTGGCTGATCCTGCACGGGCGCTACACCTGTACGGCACGCAAGCCGCGTTGCGCTGACTGCGTCATCTATGATTTGTGCGAGTACCGGGCTAAAGTAATAAAGACATGAACTTGAAATCTGCCGCTTCCGGATTGAGCCACGGCCACCGCGCCCTGCCGGAGCACGCGGAAAAAGCGGTCAAACAGGCGCTCGCGAAGGCGGGACTTGAGCGTGCCAATGCCATATTACTGTTCCTCACGCCAGAGTACGCCGCCAATCCGGAACCGGCGCTGCGCGCGGCGGCGCGCGCGGGCGGTTGCATGCAAGTGGTGGGCTGCACCGGCGCCGGTATCCTGACCGAAGACGAGTGGGTGCTCGACAGTCCCGGTGCCGCGGCCATGGTGCTGGGCGGGAATGTTCATCTGAGTATCGCTCCCCAGGGGAAACTGAGCGATGAAGATACCGTGCTGAGCCTGTGCACCCCCGCCGGGCTCACAGCGGAATGGATCGACGTAGCCGCCGGGCGCTTCGGCGCGGTGTCGGGCGATCTCTTCGGCCACGGCCCGTTCAAGGTCTGGAGCGGCGCGCGCGTAGCGGAATCCGAACAGGTGGATGCCATTCTGAGCGGCGTGGACAGCGTGATCGGCGCCTCGCAGGGCGTACGCGCGCTGACCTCGCCCATCGAAGTGGCGGAAGTGCAGGGCTACGACATCAAGCGCCTCGGAAATTACCCGGCCCTGAGCGTGCTCGTCCAGTCGCTTCCTCCGAACGTGCGCGAGATGGAGCGCGTGCCCTTGCACCTCATCATGGGAGGCGTGGCGATCGGCGATCCGGAAACGGCGATTCGCGAGGGACGCTATCGCCTCAACCACATCGTGGCCGCCAACCTGCGCGACCAATCCATCACGCTATCGGAACGGCCCGCGCGCGGTGAGCGGCTGTTCTGGGCGATGCGCGACACCCTCACCGCCGAGCGCGACATGCATGCCTGCGTGGCGCGCAGCGTTCAGACGCTTCCGGGAGAGCCTGACTTTGCCCTGCTGTTCCCGTGCATAGGACGTGGTCCGAATTTCTTCGGCAACCGCGATCGCGATCTGGATGTGCTGCGGTCGCAGCTCCCCGGCCTGCCCATCATTGGCATGTACGGCAATGGCGAGATCGGCCCGCTCGATGGTATCAATCACCTCTACCAGTATTCCGTTGTGCTCGGCCTGTTTCGGGCCAGAGCCGCCTGAACATGTTCGCGGGACAGGATCGCGGACAGACGCGCGAAGTATTTTTCCGCGCCTGGCGCGCGCACCGCGAGGGACAACCGCTGGAGGGTGTGGAAAAACTCATCGTGCAGGTGGTCCTGCGGCACCCTGAATATCATGCTCTTCTCGAACATCCCGAGCCGGCGCGCGAGCGCGATTATTTTCCGGAATCGGGCCAGACCAATCCGTTCCTGCATCTCGGCATGCACATCGCCATCGAGGAGCAGTTGTCGATCGACCAGCCCCGGGGTATCCGCGGTTATTACCAGAAGATGCTCATGCGCCTTCCCGACGAGCACGCGGCGCAGCATCATATGATGGAATGCCTGGGTGAGATGCTATGGCAGGCGAGCCGGCTGGCGACAGCACCCCAGGAATCGGTTTATCTCGATTGTCTGCAGCGGCTGCTGGGTAGCCCCTCAAAAGTCTGATCGCCTCGTCCCGGACGCGCCCGGCGTGAAACTTTCGCAGGGTGATCGGGTCTCATTTGTGGCCGGGACACCCAAGTCAAGAAATCGGCAGCTCCCCGGCGAATGGTTCTCCATTAATCACGTCTTGCCGCACGGAGGAGTCATGACACTGGTTCAAAGAACCGCACAATGGGTTGTGCCGGTCATCAAGGGACTCGATTCCCTGCAACCACTGATAGATCTCGGCGTGCGCCTGTGGGTCGCCGACGTTTTCTGGAAATC
>DATICK010000104.1:0-14700 GCA_035456865.1 Sulfuricaulis sp. | reverse complement strand
TCGGCACAGCTCGTGATTTCCGCGTGCACCTGGTTGGCCTGCTGGGCGGGGATGATGGGAATGGTCTTTAATTTATCGGCCATGGACCGAACCTCCAATTTGGAAATTTAAATCTTATCGGCCCTGCGCAGCGGAATCCGACACATCGATCCTGTCGTGCGGGGCCGGGAAACCCGGTATCCATTGTGCAAGACGTTCCGCCTGCGACAACAACTTGTCGAGGAACGCCGAGGTGCGCGTGGCCTGCTCAGAATCATCACGCATCCAGTAGAAAAACGTCGCGAGATAGATTGACGTCAGTACCGTCTCCTCGATGGCGCGCCATGGCAACATGGCGTCACGCTGTGCGGCCTCGCGCAACCATTGCACGGTACGACTCACGCGCAGCAGGCCGGCAAACTGATAATGAATGTGTCCGGGCTCGAATTTTCCGCAGATCATCTGCCGCGTCACGCGCCGCTGCGAGGCCTGCGCCATCAGCCACGCCATTATCAGCCGATGCAGCCGTTCGCGCGGAGACAGACCTGGAAAACCTGGCACGGCGGCCTCGTGCAGCATGGCGGCGTCCGCGCGATCGAACCACGCGTCGGTGAGTTCTTCCCTTTCGCGGAATTCCGCGCGCACCTCATTCAGGCTCATCTGCAGTTCCGCGGCCACATCGTGGAGCCGCACGGCTTCCCAGGATTTTCGGCCGGCAAGATCGAGTGCCGCATCGAGAATTCTGTCTTTCGCTGATTTGGTCGCCATGGCGCGCCTCCCTGCGGGCAGATCACCTCATTTTATGTCATTCGCTCGCCGGGTGGTAAACCGGTTCATCACGGATGCCCAGTAGCGTATAAAACTGGTCTTCGCTCAAGAACGATCGTGCCGGGTCAATAATACACCCACGGTGCATCGGGTCTATGTGGAGCGGCGAATCACAGCCTCGACGAAGGCGACATTCAACAGATCAGTGTTGACGATCTCGGGTAAAAAATGACGGACCTTGTAAAGTTTTTCCGCCTGACGGCAAGCGGCGCGCTCAAGACGATCGCGTGTGAGGCGCGAGAGATGGCGGTGCGTCAACAGGTTTGGCGCCTGCCAGTCGTGATAATCGTGAACAAGTTTTTTCTCGCGCTCGTCTTCCCATTCCTCGCGCAACAACATCTCGGGGAACGCTTTCCGTTCCAGCTGACGTCCGATCTGTCCGGGATCGAGCCGGCTGCCGTGCAGACCGGTGCCACTGCCGTCACTGGCGCGCCGGAACCACTGCGCGCGTTCCAGCGGCCCCGCGGCTTTCTGCACACAGCGGTTCAGCACTTCACGGTGCGGAATGTGCGATACCGGATCGCCATGGCCGACGCCCGATGACAGGCTCGGCGCCATGAAACTGTCATCGCCCACGAGCGCCGCGTGCCAGACGCTGTCTGCCACCCGCGGCGGTGCAATGCGTTCCAGGGTGCTAGTCAGAATCGCGAGCGGCTGGTGCTGCTTCGCATCCAGCAACCACAACTCGATGTTGTCCGCCGGAGCGAATGGAAAAGGCGGATGATTTTGCATGGCCGCGATAAATTCACGGGTGCGCTCGGTCTCGACCAGGTTACCGCTGCCATCGGCGCGCCACACGGCATGACTGGAAAGGCGCGAACGCAGGTTGAGGAATTGCACCCGCCATGTCATCCCGTCAGAGGTGATCGCCCGAAAGCCAGCCGTTTCCGCGACCTGCACGGTCCCCTGATAAGGCGAGAGACGGCGCATGCTGTAAAAATGTACGTCGTTCATGCCGGGGTTTTCTTGCGCGCACGCGGATGAGCCTTGTCATACACGCTCGCCAGATGCTGGAAGTCGAGATGAGTGTAAATCTGCGTGGTGGATATGTTGGCGTGTCCGAGCATTTCCTGCACCGCGCGCAGGTCGCCGCTCGATTCCAGCACGTGACTGGCGAACGAATGACGCAGCATGTGCGGATGCACCGGCACTTCCATCCCCTGTTTAGCCGCGCGCAATCGCAACCGGTTTTGCACCGCGCGTCCGCCGATGCGCTGTCCCCGGCGGGTCACGAACACCGCCGGCTGCTCCGGGCCGGTAAATTGGCCGCGCACCGCCAGCCATTCACGCAGTGCGTCGCGCGCCTTCGCGCCCACCGGCACGTCGCGGACTTTCTTGCCTTTGCCCGTCACCCGCACCAGGCCACTGGACAAATCGAGTTCGGCAAGATCGAGATTCACCAGTTCCGACAGGCGCAGTCCCGAGGAATACAGAAGTTCGAGCAGCGCCCGGTCGCGCCGCACCAGCGGATCGCGGGCGTTGAAAGTCATCAGTCGCGCGGCCTGATCTGTCGTGAGTGTTCTGGGTAGACGGCGCGCGGACTTGGGCGCGGCGACACCGCTCGCGGGATTGCGCGTGACCGCCTGTTCGCGCAACAAATAGCGATAGAGACTGCGCAGCGCGGAGAGCGCGCGCTGGATGCTCTTGCCGGAAAGTCCGCGGCGGTGCATCGCCGCCACCCAGCCGCGCACCTCGGCGGTGTTCAGGTCGCCCCAGTCCGCGATGCCGCAGCTGTCGCAATACGCCATGCACTGGGTGAGATCGCGCCGGTAATGGATTGACGTGAGCGGCGAAAGACGGCGCTCGGCGCCGAGATGAAACAGAAACTTTTCCAGAAACTGGCGGGCGTGTTCGTGCATCGGCGGCACGCGCCCCGGCCTATCCGTGATGCCTGGCAAGACTGTGCGTCAGTAGTTCGCCCAGCCGCGTGAGATAGACCGTGCCCATGCCCGGATGGAAGCGGTGCGGGTCCTGCGTGCCCAGGCCCAGGACACCTTGGGGATTCTTCTCGCCGAGCGGGATCAACGCGCTGGACTTGATCTCGGAGGCGCGTCCGCTGAAGAGGTAGCTCATCAGGCTTTCCTCGAACTTGCCGCCGCAGATCGGCTTGCCGGAACTGAACTGCTGCAACAGCGCGACCAGGCGCTTGTCATCTTCGGGCACCAGCTCCGGGTGACCGCCGGCGGCGGGCCGGCCCTGCACCAGAATCACGACGGCATCGAGCTTGAATTCCTGGCGAAGCAGATCGTAAGTCGTGTCGAACACGTCATCAAGAGAAGTGCAGCCGATTATGGCGGTGGCATAACGATGGACGCGGCTGCTCAGCACATCGTTCTCGCGCGCGTTGTTGACCAACTCGCGCAACTGACGCTGCAGCGCCTGGTTCTGTTCGCGCAACACCTGCACCTGACGCTCGATGAGCGACACCGCCTTGCCGCCGGTTTCGTGTGAGAGCAGCAGCCGCGACACGGCATCGGGGTGGCGCTGAAAATAGTCGGGATGGTCCTCGAGGTAACGGGAAACCGCCTCTTCCCAGGAAAGCTCTGTCTGCAAGTCACCGCTGGGTAATTTTTGTGTCATAGCCGTTCCAGGTCGATAGTTCCTTCGAAAACCGTCACCGCCGGGCCGGTCATCCACACCGGCTGCCCTTCGCCGGCCCAGGACACGCGCAGCGTGCCGCCGAGCAGCTTCACGTCAACCTTATCATCGAGCAGGCCCCGTTGGCGACCGGCAACAACCGCGGCACAGGCCCCGCTCCCGCAGGCCAGCGTCTCGCCGGCGCCGCGCTCGTACACCCGCAGGCGGATGTGCCTCCGGTCCACAACCTGCATGTAACCGGCGTTTACGCGCTGCGGAAAACGCGGATGCCGCTCGATCAGCGGGCCCTGCGTATACACCGGCGCGTTGTCCACCTCCGGCACCACCTGTACCGCGTGCGGGTTGCCCATGGAGAGCACGGTCACGCTAACCTTCCTTCCATTCACCTCCAAATCATAGACGTTTTCACGCTTGCCTGCCTCAAACGGCACCTCGGCGGGATCGAGCCTCGGCACGCCCATGTTCACGGTGACATTCCCATCCGGCTCCAGCCGCGGGTAAATCATGCCGGAAATCGTCTCCACCGCGATTTCGTCCTTGGCCGTGAGCCGTTTGTCGCGTACGAAACGCACGAAACAGCGCGCGCCGTTGCCGCACTGCTCGACCTCGCCCCCGTCGGCGTTGAAAATACGGTAACGAAAGTCCGCGCCGCTGGCCGAAGGCCGCTCCACAACCAGCACCTGGTCGCAGCCGATGCCGAAGTGGCGATCGGCAAGACGACGTATTTTTTCCGGCGTCAACGCGACCGGGCGCGTGACGCCGTCGAATACCACGAAGTCGTTTCCGGCGCCGTGCATCTTGGTGAAGGGGACTGGCATGGCGCAAGCTTACCGGTTGCCGCGCATCAAATAAACTGCGGGCAACAGGATGCTCACGGGTGTGGCACCGGTCCGAAGAAACGAAGGTAGTCCTGATATATACAACGGTTCATGACAACTTGCATCCCGGCGGCGCGGGCACGCAGAGCCGCTGGAATGTTCACAACGTCCAGTTGCAGCCAGATCGCCGGAAGCTTGAGCGTCAGGCATTCATCGACGATCTTGTCCACATATTCCGGGGCACGAAAAACATTCACGAGATCGATCTTGTCCGGCACCCCATCAAGCGCGCCGTAAGCCTTCTCGCCCAATACCGAATCCACCGCCGGGCGTATCGGCACGATCCGGTAACCGAAATGCTGCATTTGCAAGGCGACCCGATGGCTTGGCCGGTTGGGGCGCGGCGAAAGGCCGATTATGGCGATGGTGCGTACACGCACCAGCAGTTCCCTGATCACCTCGTCCGGAGGATTTTGGAAAGAGTTCACGGGCTATAACGGGAGCTGACCATGCACAACCACATGCCGGTCGCCCACCGTCTCTACGAGTAAACAGGAGAGATTGGCCTGTGCCAACTGCGCGGCGATTTCCTCGGGGCGATAGGCCGCGAGCAAGGAATTGAAAAAATCCCGCCGCAGGATTTCCGGCTCGTTGCCCGAATATTCCTGCACCAGATGACCGGCCTGTTCACGCGTGTCGGGGCGGCGCAAATCCATGATGAACACCGTCGCGCCCGGCTCGGCACAGTCCGCCACTGCATGCCACAACACTTGCGGATCGGCGAGATGATGCAGCAGGCTATTGCTTATCAGGGTATCGAAGGCATTTCGTGCGAGCGTCTTGTCGGGCAAACGCACTTCACGCAGATGAACACGATGATCCAATCGTGCGCGCGTGATCGCGTCCCTGGCCAGCGCCAGCATCGCCGGAGCGCCGTCCACTCCGGTCAATTCACACCCGGGATGGGCGCGGGCGAAACGGATCGTGACATCCGCCGCGCCGCAGCCGAGATCAAGCACGCGGCGTGGACGGTGACGCGGAAAGAATTGCGCGAAACGTTCGACAAATGCCTGGTGCGGTTCGGAAAAATCGGCGCCGGCATAGGCGCGCGCCTGGTCCGGATCGTCCATCAGTTCCGGTTCGGGAATGCGCTCGATGAATTTCACGGGAGGACGCGGACGCCGCCGGTCACTTCTTCCCCGGCAACAGGGATTCAGGCGCCATGAGTTCAGCAACGGTCTCGCGCCGGCGCACGACGTGGAACCGGTTGCCATCCACCATCACTTCGGGAGCCCGCGGACGGGTGTTGTAGTTAGAACTCATCACGGCACCGTAGGCGCCGGCGGAAACCACGGCCAGCAAATCGCCGGCCTCGATGCCCAGCGCGCGATCGCGCCCGAGGAAATCGCCGCTCTCGCACACCGGTCCGACGATGTCATAGGTACGCAAGCTGCGCGGCTGGTCCACGGCGACCGGCGTAATATCGTGCCAGGCATCGTAGAGCGCGGGACGCAGCAGGTCGTTCATTGCCGCATCGACGACGGCGAAGTTTCGTTCCTCGCCGAGCTTGAGAAACAATACACGCGTGAGCAGTAGTCCGGCATTGCCGACGATGGCGCGTCCGGGTTCAAAAATCAGACGCAACTTCTGGCAGCGCGCGTCCTTGGACTGCAAGCGGTCGAGAATCGCACGCACATAGTCGGCGGGCTCCGGCGGCCGCTCCTCGTTGTAGCGAATACCAAGCCCGCCGCCGAGATCAAGATGCTGCAGGGCAACGCCGCTGTCCAGCAACGTGCCTGCCAGGCCAGTGACGCGATCCAGCGCCTCGAGCAGCGGTGCCATGTCCGTGAGCTGCGAACCGATGTGGCAGGCGATGCCCACGATGCGCAAGTTCGGCAGCGACTGCGCGCGCATATATGCCGCCCCGGCGCGCGCAATGTCGATCCCGAATTTGCTCTGCTTCAGTCCTGTGGCGATATAGGGATGCGTGGCCGGGTCCACGTCCGGGTTGACGCGCAGCGCTACTGGCGCCGGCCTGCCGAGTCTCCCCGCCACGTCGTTCAGTATTTCCAGCTCCGCTTCGGATTCCATGTTGAAACAGTGAATTCCCGCCGCCAGCGCACGGCGCATCTCCTCGGGCGTCTTGCCGACGCCGGAGAACACGACCTTGGCCGGATCGCCGCCGGCCGCCAGTACGCGCTCGAGTTCGCCGCCCGAGACGATGTCGAAACCCGAGCCCAAACGCACGAGCAGGTCCAGCACCGCCAGATTGGAGTTGGCCTTGACGGCGTAGCAGACGAGATGGTCGCGCCCGGCCAGCGCGGAATCGAAGGCACGGAAACGCTCCTCGATGGCGGCGCGCGAATAGACATAACAGGGCGTGCCGACCTTGTCCGCGACCTCGGCGAGACGCACGTTCTCGGCATACAGTTGCCGGTCCTGATAGGCAAAGGGATTCATGGTGGAGCGGTGTAATTATTTCGGCGGTTGAACTGGCGCGGGCGTGATCACCTGCCCGCCGGTCTTCCCGGGCGCACTGGCGGCGTCATCCGGCAGATACAAAGGTCCCTTCTTGCCGCAAGCGGCAAACAGCGAAAAGGTCACCACAATACCCGCCAGCAACAGAAGACGTCTGCAACCAACTGACGGAAAATGACACAGAGGGAAGTTCATGGCGTAAGCTTACCTTGCCTGTTTGCACCACATCCAGTGGCAGTGCGGCGGCTAGACTCTCACCAGCGTAATGTCGTGATTGACCAGCTCGGCCCTGATCTCATCCCAAGTCAGCAAGCCGACACAGGGCATGGCGCCGGTATCTGTTACGCCGCGTTCGACCCATTTGCGGATCAGCGCCACGGCCGGACTGCACTCGATTGCCGGGCCGTTGGCATCGCGCGCGATCAAGGACGCCGTATGTTCGATATCCTGGCCTTGCTTGCGGCCGCATACCTGCACCTGCAGGCCGCCGGCCACGCCGCCGAAGCTGCGGAACAGACGTCCGGTCGCGGCCAACCCGGGCGCCCAGTTCGATAGATTCTTTATCCAGTTCCAGCGTCGCATCCTGCCGAGAATCGCAAGACCGTAATTGAACAGGGCCAGTTCGAACCCGGCGCGGAAAGTTACCGTTTGTGCGCCATAACGCGCGGGAAAAATGTCGAGGTCCGGCACATCGCACAGGTACACGCGCCGCCTCCCGACCGGTCTGGGGAATCGCACCGCCTTCGACTCGCTCCAGCCAAAAGCATAACGCCAGCGGCCCTGTTCCTTCACGCGCAGGGATACGCCGGTATAGCTGAGTATCGCGCGCAGTGTGGCCACGCCGAGCGGATTTTTGTTGCCGGGTGAAAAGCTGACGTGGATTTCATTAATGTGGTCGAATTCGGGGACGAGCAAGTCGACCAGCGCCGTCGACACCGCGGGCACGGAACTCGCACCACTGACGATGAGACATTGCTTCTGCTGCGCGCGACGCTGCAGGCGGGTGATGCCCTCGACATAGGCGCGGCCATCGGCGAGATCCACATAGTGGACACCCATGCCGGCGCAGGTTTCGGCGACGGTATAGTCGCGCCCCTGAAACGGCCCCACGGCATTGACCACCGCGAACACGCCGTCGAGCGCGCGCCGCAGGCTCGCGGGCTCGTTGGCATTGACTACCAGACAGCTGACATTGGCGCCCGAGAACTGTGTGTCTTTTGGCGGACGGAGGCCGCCGATGATGCACTCGGCCGACGGTATCGCGGTGACCGCCCGGCTGATGCGCCGGCCGAGTACGCCCTGTCCTCCCAGAACCAGAATTCGCTTCCCCATGATTGGCGGCGATCATATCAGATGGCCTGTTCAGCCGTACCCTCCTCCGTTAACATGCAGTTCAGAATCAATCCCGGCCTGACCCCATGAACGAATCGGAATTTGACAAAAAAGCCACCGACACCCTGCTGACCATCGAACAGGGGATCGAGGAAAGCGGCGCCGACATCGATTTCGAGGCGGCCGGCGGTATCCTGACGCTCGAATTCGCCAATGGCACGAAGATCATCATCAACAAGCAGGGTGCGGCCAGGCAGATCTGGGTCGCCGCCAAATCCGGCGGCTACCACTACGGCTTCGTCGACGGCCAGTGGATCAACGATCAGGGTGGCGGGGAACTGATGCACGAGCTGTCGCGATTTATTCGCGAGCAGTCGGATGAAGAAGTTAATCTCGGCTGAGTATCACTCCCAGTTTCCTTCCATTGCAGTAATTACTCCGGGCTCACCGCACTTGGGACAGTTCACGCAGCGGGTGTCATCGGGCAGCATGGTGAGCGCATCGTCGTAACACTGACTGCAACGCGGAATCTTGTTTTCATAGATCCAGGCGCTTCCGATCGTGTTGCAGTGATGGCAGCGGTACAGCCCGAGAAACGGAAACTCGTTCTTGCCGCGGCCGATGCCGATGCTCGGTTCCTCGTACTGGCAGAATTTGCACTTGAAACCGACAAAACTCCCCACGGCTGACCTCGCTGTCATTTCTTTTTCGGAAAAACAATCCGCGCCACGTCTTGATAATGACTCGCGAAATGCGTCTTGATGCCTTTGCGGATATGCGCCGGCAGGTCTTCGAAATCGCCGCGATTCGCCTCGGGCAGGATCAGCTCGTTAATCTTCACGCGACGCGCGGCGATCACCTTCTCACGGATGCCGCCCACCGGCAACACCTGTCCGGTCAACGTGATTTCGCCGGTCATGGCCAGCGGCCGCGCGATTTTCCGGCCGCGCGCGAGTGACAGCAATGCTGTCGCCATGGTGACGCCGGCGCTCGGGCCGTCCTTCGGCGTCGCCCCGGCCGGCACATGCAGATGCACGAAGGCCTTCTCGAAATAATCCGCCTTCGCACCGTAATCCTTGCAGTGCGAGGAAATGTAGCTGTAGGCGATCTCGGCCGATTCCTTCATGACATCGCCTAGTTGACCGGTCAGCTTGAAGCCGCGCGTGGCCTGGTGCACGCGCGTGGCCTCGACATCGAGGGTCGCCCCACCCATCGGTGTCCACGCCAGTCCCGTGACCACGCCCACGCCGATTTGCGGCTTTTCCGGCCGGAATACCGGCTTACCCAGGTATTCCTCGAGATCCCTTACGCTCACGCGGATTGGCGGCTTGGCGCCGTTCAGAATCTTTACTACGCTCTTGCGCGCGATCTGGCCGAGGCGTTTTTCCAGATTGCGCACACCGGCCTCGCGCGCATAACGCTCAATGACTTCGCGCACGGCGTCGGTTTCAATCCTGAGCTGGCCGGGTTTCAGCCCAGCCTTCTCGATCTGGCGCGGCAGCAAATGATGCTGTGCGATCGTCAACTTCTCACTCGTGATGTAACCGGAAAGCCGGATGATTTCCATGCGGTCCAGCAGCGCCGCCGGAATGGTGTCGAGCTGGTTGGCGGTAGACACGAATAGCACTTTCGATAGATCGAAGCGCACGTCCAGATAATGGTCGAGAAAATCCACGTTCTGCTCCGGGTCGAGCACTTCCAGCAGCGCCGAGGCCGGGTCGCCCTGGTAAGACGCCCCGATCTTGTCGATCTCGTCCAGCATGATCACCGGATTGGCCACACCCACGTCCTTGATCGCCTGCACGAACTTGCCCGGCATGGCGCCGATGTAGGTACGGCGGTGACCCTTGATCTCGGCCTCGTCGCGCATGCCGCCGAGCGAGAAGCGATAGAACTTGCGTCCCAGCGCGGTTGCGATAGATCGACCGATGGAAGTCTTGCCAACGCCGGGCGGGCCGACGAGCAGCAGGATGGAACCGGCGATTTCGCCCTTCATGGCACCCACGGCGAGAAACTCAATGATGCGGTCCTTTACGTCCGTCAGCCCATCATGGTCGCGGTCGAGTATTTTGCGCGCGTGCTTGAGATCGAGCTTGTCTTTCGAATATTTTCCCCACGGCAGTTGCGTCAGCCAGTCCAGATAATTGCGCGTCACACCGTATTCCGGTGAGCCAACCTCGAGCACCGAGATTTTTTCCATTTCTTCGTCGATGCGCTTCTGCGCCTCCTCGGGCAACGTGAGGTCCTTGAGACGCGTACGGAATTTGTCGAGCTCAGCGGTGCGGTCATCCTTGGCGATCCCGAGTTCTTTCTGGATTGCCTTCATCTGCTCGCGCAACAGGAACTCGCGCTGGCGCTTCTCCATGCTTTCTTCCACGTTCTTGTGGATCTGCATCTGCGCCTTGGCCACCTCAACTTCCTTCTTGAGCAGCACCAAAACTTTTTCCATGCGCTCGCGGATATGGGTCTTCTCGAGTACTTCCTGCAACTCTTGTTTGTCGGAGGTGGTAAGGCTCGCGGCGAAATCGGCGAGCCGCGCCGGGTCATCCGGCCCGAAGCGGTTCAAGAAATATTTGAGTTCTTCGCCGTAAAGCGGATTTAGCGGCAAAAGTTCCTTGATGGTGTTGATGACCGCGACCGTGTACGCCTTGATCTCCGGCATATCCTTGTAACTGGTCTCGGGGAAATACTGCGCGCGCACCGCGAACGGCCGTTCACGCGACACCCACGAGTCAATGCGGAAACGCTGCATGCCTTCAACGAAGATTTGCAGTTTGTCATCCATCTGCACCACCTTGTGGATACGGCTGGCGGTGCCCATGGTGTAGAAGTCATCGGGTCCGGCGGTTTGCGGATCATCACCGCGAATCAGCACCAGGCCGACGTACTGGTGCCCGGCTTCGACCGCCGCTTCCAGCGTACGCTCCCACGGTTCGCGATCCACCACGAGCGGCACCATCTGCGCGGGGAAGAACGGGCGGTTGGCGACGGGGAGAATGTGCAGCAGGCCCGGCAACACGTCGGAAGGACGCGCCAACTTGCCACCCTCGGTTTCCACGGCGGCGGGGGTTTCGGTTACGTTTTCAGCTTCCATTTTTAGTAATTCTTCTTGGTTCGGCATGGTTTCATCAGTGGGGCCGGAAAACGCCTATTCAAGTACGCGCGGTCTATAGCTGGCCTTCCTCCGGATAGGGCTTAAGGGTTGTCAGACGCGTATCCGGCACACCGGCTCCCAGCGTGAAGTGGTAAAGGCTCTGGTAGCGCCGGTCCCGGAGGCCGAGCACCTCATGCACCGGGTCGTCGAAATAGCATCCAATCCCGGTGGCCTGGATGCCGTGTGCCTCGGCCTCCAGATAAAGCAGCTGCCCGATAACACCGCATTCCCAGTAAAGCCGGCGATAAAACCACGGGCCGCAGGCCCGGAGTGGCTGCTCGAACTCGGCCAGCATCGCCACAGCGAACGCGCCGTCGGCGGCGATCTCCTGGTGACAGCTCACGCGCGCGGCAAGTTTGCGGCAGTCGCCGGCCGTCAACGCATATATAGGTAAAGTTTCGGGACATTCCTCCAGCCCGGTCCAGTCAAATTCACGAGCGAACACCTCCTGCATTTCTTTCTTCTTGGCGGGGTCGCGTATCAGAAGATAAAGTCCGGGCGGAACATCCTGCACGCGGTGCACGAACAGCAGCAAATGCACTGCGGACGGCCAAGGGAGCACGCTGAAGGGAAACCGGCGTGTATCGGGCAGACATCGTTGCAACATTGATAAGAACGCCGCGCGTGAAACGCCCGTCTTTCCATCCATCGCCACGGCGCTGCGGCGACGGTGCACCAGCTGCCGTAGCAGCACCGAGGTATCAGCGGAGTCCGGCTCGATCCATTGCGCTGACGTCGCGGCATGATAAGGCGCAACGCCACCGGCCTTGCGGGTTGTCGCATCCACTTCATCGATGATCGGCCAGGAACGATGGTCGGGGCTAAGGATATTCGGCGAGCCGCTCCATTCGCCTTGCGCAATAGCTTGAATCGCCGCACGCGGGAGCGTGCGCGCAAGGCAAGCATGGGTCTGCGGATACATGGCGAGCAAACACTCCGGCCGTTCGGCTTCGGGCCCATGCTCGCGCGACAAGCCGAAGAGCGCGGCGATGGTCTCATCGCCCAAATCATCCAGCAGCGTTGCCTTCCACCCAAGCGCGGCCGCGGCAAAACCGAGCGCGGCAATCGCATGGCCGGTGTCGTGTTGGCAGTAGCGAAAGGCACGACTGCCGTATTTCCACGCCTCGCGCCAGTAGATGGATGACAAGCCGACGATCAAGGATTGTGGCGGAAGATCGGCAACCAGATCGCACCAAGCCTCGATCGCGAAACGGCTGCGCACTTCGAGCGCGTGAATCCGCGGCGCGTAATGGCAGACCGCGGGCGCATCGAGCAGGCCCGGCACCGGGCCGCTGATCAAACAGGCTTCGGTCGGATGCAGATTGCCGCTCGAGGGATTGACGCGCAGCGCCCAGCGGCTTTGGCCCGCCTGTTTCCAGGCGGACAAGGCCAGGCTGTCGTAAAGCAGTCGCGAAACGGTTTCGCGGGTCAGCGCCGCCGGTTCAACACGGCCTTCGATCAGCGCCGGCGCGTAATCCGGGCCATCGGCGCGTGGAAATTTGTCGAGCGGGAGTGCTTCACAACCGGCATAGCGCCGGAACGGATCGGGCTGCATCGCCCAGTCAAGAAATCCCGGGCCGGGCGCATAGGCATTGAAGTGATGTTTGGTGGCGTCGTGGTAGGCGAAGACTTTTTCCAGACTGGCGGACATGACAGCGGATTGTAACGCTCCCAGCCGTCGGGGTCCGCTCCATCACGGCGGTATCGGGAGATCACCTTGTAAATGAACATGATCACACCGGCAACCCGGTCGGGTCGCCGGTGTCGACTGGACTGCTAGCGTTTTTTCTTCTTCGCGGCCGCGAGATCGCGCTTGAGCTTGTCGCGTTCTGTCTTGAGCTTGACGATTTCTGCCGCCGACGCATCCACCGTGGCCTGCAGCTGCTTGGCCTTGGCCTGCATTTCGTCCGCCTCCTTGCTCTTCTCGGCAAGACTTTCCTTGGCGCTGGCAACGTCTTTTTCCAGTTGGGTCACCTTGGCATTGAGTGCTTCGATTTCCTTCTTACCGCATCCCACCGGGCCGGCCACGACAAATGCCGCCAGGATGGCCCACAGCACGTAACGCTTCATACACGCTCCTGATAGATTGACTATTATTGATAAAGACCTGTCCGCCACGCAAAACCCCGCGGCGTGGCGGAGCTGATGATACGCGGCGCCGGGGGTGAGTCAATGCATGGCAAACCGGTCCCCTTTTCCGGTGCGAGCGTGTAACGGAATTTACCTCGCCTGCAACCGGTCAAAGCGTGACAGGAGGTTTTCAATGATGCGGCTGCCTTCGCTCTATCAGTTCTTCCACCATCAGGTGGGCCACGGCTTTCACCGCCACGGCATCACCGAACCGGCCACAGTGGATTATGTCAGCGACATCCTGACCCGGTTCGCCCAGGTGCGGCAGTTATACGCGCTGCGAGACGACACCGACCGGCCACTGGAGTACATCGTGGACATGCTCGAGACCTGGCACATGGCGCAAGGCGGGGCGGGAAGTCCCGGCCGGGGGCGCTTCATTCTGCGGCATCTTGGGGAATACACCCTGTTCATGAGCGGACTGTTCCGCGATCGGCTGCGTCGACGCGGCGAGCTCAATTATTACCTCGCGCATGGAAGCAGCGCCTACTGGCGCTGTGCCGATTATGAAGTGAATCCGCGGCAACGGCAGGTATACTGGCATTTGCATCAGGACTTCGGGCGTATCTCCGGCACGCTGGATAACATGCGCCGCGAGCAGTTCCCGCTCCCGACCGCCGCGGACAGCCTGTTAACTGCCTTTTGGCGGGTTTGACGCCGGTACTAGCGGCGACCCCGACCGGACAGGCCGGCCCGTCGATCTCTCATCAAGCGGCGATCTTTCATCTGTGGGTCCCAGCGCAAGATACCGCGCCGGTCAAGCTGCTCCCGGCGGCGATCGGCCTTGCGGCGGTCACCGTGTTCGAGAAAATCATATGGAACGTTGTTGTAATTCAGCACCGCGCCCACCCCACACTCCGATAAACCGGACGGTCTCCGCCGCCTCTTTGCTGCTAATGTAACATCCCCGACCGGCCAATCCCAACCGACCCCCGCCACCCCGTCAACCGCCGGGTGCATCGCGCGTTGTTATAAGGCGTTGCAGGGCGGTTTCGCCCGGGCGCTGGCGAGGATGCCGGTGATGGCTGATGATAGCGGTCCAACGCCGGCGCCTGATGTCATGGCAGAATGATGACGCGGACAGGGTGGCCGGCGAAAAACCGTTAACTGAGGATTCTCAGCTGGAGTCCACGCAAGCCCTGGATCGATTTCTCGCCGGTGTCGAGCGACGTGCGTTTCTGACCGCACGGTTCGCCCTCGGCAATGCCGACGATGCGCTCGACGTCGTGCAGGACGCGATGATGCAGCTGGTCCGGAGCTACGCCAACCGCGGGGAGCAGGAATGGGGGCCGCTGTTTCATACCATCCTGCAAAGCCGCATCAGCGACTGGCGCCGGCGCGCCAAAGTACGCAACCGACTGCGTGTCTGGTTCGGCGGCAAAG